>JBGSTI010000459.1:0-4656 GCA_041736605.1 Sphingomonadaceae bacterium | reverse complement strand
TCGTGTCGTGCGAGGCAGATGGCGATATGCTGGATATGGTGCGCGAGGCCGATGGCCAGCGCCTGCGGTGCCTGTTCAACATGGGCGCGGCCAGCATCGGTTTGAACGATGTCAAAGGCCGGGTTTTGGCCGCTGCCAATGACGCCGATACCACCTGTCTGCCGGGCTTTGGCGCCCTGATTTTGGAGTTGTGATGATGCTGCGAATGCTGACCGCTCTGTTGCTGCTGACCCTGCCTGTCACCGCCCATGCAGGGAGCGTCACATCGCCCGATGGCCGGATTGTCGCGACGCTGGATGTGGATGGCGAGGGCATTGCCCGCTATTCGGTCACCGTGACAGGCGACGTGGTCATTGCTCCGTCGGCGCTCGGTTTCAACCTGACCGATGAAGACCCGCTGCGCCGCAATTTCAAAGTGGCGTCCGAAACCACCGCCAGTGCCGACAGCACCTGGGAACAGCCCTGGGGCGAGCGCCGCTTCGTGCGCGATCATCACAATGAACTGGCGGTCACGTTCCGCCAACAGGATGCCGCCGAGCGCGAATTTACCGTGCGGATGCGTGTGTTCGATAATGGCGTCGGCTTTCGCTATGAGCTGCCCGAAAAGGCGGAATGGCGGATCGCCGAGGAACTGACCGAGTTCATCATCGCACCCAAGGGCACGGCGTGGTGGATTCAGGCGGGCGACTGGAACCGTTATGAGCAGCACTATAAACAGACGCCAATCGATGCGGTGGCCACGGCGCACACGCCGATGACCATGCGGCTGGACAATGGCCTGCATCTGTCGATCCATGAAGCCGCTTTGGTCGATTATTCGGGCATGTGGGTGCAGCGCATGGAGGGCGGGCGCTTTCGCTCGGTCCTCTCGCCATCGTCGCGCGGGCCCAAAGTGGTGCGCAAAGGGGCCTTTACCACCCCCTGGCGGGCGATCCGCATTGCCCGCAATGCTGCCGGACTGGTCGAAAATGATCTGGAATTGAACCTCAACGAACCCAATGCTTTGGGCGATGTCAGCTGGGTTCAGCCGGGCCGCTATATCGGTATCTGGTGGGGCATGATTTCCAACCGGTGGAGCTGGGCGCAAGGGCCAAATCATGGCGCGACCACCGAACGGACGCGCGAATATATTGATTTTGCAGCGAAAAATGGCTTTCGCGGCGTGCTGGTTGAGGGTTGGGACTATGGCTGGGACGGCACCTGGTTCGGCAATGGCCGCGAATTCAGCTTTACCAAGGCCTATCCTGATTTCGACATTGAGGCGCTGGCCAAATATGCCAAAAAGCGCGGCGTGCGCCTGATCGGCCACCATGAAACCGGCGGCAATATCGCCAATTATGAAGCACAATTGACCGACGCGATGGCGCTGTATCAGCGGCTGGGCATTGACTGGGTCAAAACCGGTTATGTCGCCGATGCGGGCGGGATCATCTCGTGCAATGCCGATATTGCCGATCCGTGCGGCGAACAGGTGATGGAATGGCATGATGGCCAGCGTCAGGTGCAGCACCACTTACGCGTAGTGAAAGAGGCGGCGGCGCATCGCATCGCGGTGAACCCGCATGAGCCGGTCAAGGACACCGGCCTGCGCCGCACCTATCCCAATTGGGTGGCGCGCGAAGGGGCCCGCGGTCAGGAATATAATGCGTGGAGCGTGTTCGGAAACGGCGCAGAGCATGAGCCGACCTTGGTTTACACCCGCATGCTGTCTGGCCCGATGGACTATACGCCCGGCGTCTTGAGCCTGAAGGGTGACAAGGACATGCCCTTTGCCTCCACCCGCGCCAAGCAATTGGGCCTGTATCTTGCGATCTATTCGCCGATCCAGATGGCGGCCGATTTTATCGAAAGCCTTGAGGCGTACCCCCGCGAAATGGATTTCATCCGCTCGGTGCCGACCGATTGGGCGGACAGCAAATTGATCGCAGGCGATGTGGGTGATTTTGCTATTTTCGCGCGCAAGGATCGCCAGTCGCCGCGTTGGTTTGCAGGCGGGATCAACGATGCCACGGCGCGCGATGTGACGCTCGACTTTGCGTTCCTTGATCCGGGCGTTACCTATCGCGCGACCGTGTGGAAAGATGGTGAGGGCGCGACTTATGAAACCGAGGCCCGGCACAACATCGCCTATGACAGTTTTGAGGTCCGCGCTGGTGAGGTGCACTCATTCTGGCTTGCCCCCGGCGGCGGTCTGGCCATCCGGTTGGAGCCTGTGAAAAAGTGAGCGCAGCGCCGCCCAAACATATCGTCATATTGGGCGGCGGCAGCGCGGGCTGGATTACGGCCTGCCTGCTGCACCATCGTTGGGCAAAGCAGGGCATTCGGATAACTTTGGTCGAAAGCCCCGATATCGGTATTATCGGGGTGGGTGAGGGCTCAACACCGCAGCTGAAGGCGATGTTCGACCATCTGGGCATAGCCGAAAGCCAGTGGATGCCCGCCTGCGATGCCACCTATAAATTGGGCATCCGCTTTTCGGGGTGGAGCGAGCGGCTGGGCTTTGACAGTTATTTCCACCCCTTTCCAGGGCCAGTGGACCGGCACAGCGAGCCGGGATTCTCGCACAATTGCATGCTGGCGCGGCGCGGCTTTTCGGTGCCAGCGCATCCTGATGCGTGGTTTCTGTCGAGCGTTCTGGCCGAGGGCGGCAAGGGGCCGCACGCTGCCGCAAGCTTTCCCTTTGCGCCCAGCTATGGCTATCATTTCGATGCCTATAAGCTGGGTGCTTTCTTAAGCGATTGGGCGGTGGCGCGCGGCGTTGCCCATGTGCAGGGCCGGATTGCCGAGGTAGTGGTGAATGGAGAGGGCGCCATCGAGGCCCTGGTCTGCGATGATGGCCAGCGGATCGCCGGCGATTTTTTCATCGATTGCTCGGGTTTTCGTGGGCTAATTGCGCAAGAGGCCTTGGGCGGGCGGTTCATTCCCTTTGGCGACAATCTATTCAACGATTCCGCCGTGGTGATGCCAACCCAGCGCGGGACCAGCGAACTGGCCCAAACCGACGCCATCGCGATGAAGGCGGGCTGGCGCTGGCGCATTCCGCTGACGTCGCGGGTGGGCAATGGCTATGTCTATTCTTCGCGTTACATCTCTGATGAGCAGGCAGAGGCCGAATTGCGCGCCGCCATCGGCACCAGCGATAGCGCCGATCCGGTGCGTTTTCTGAAAATGAAAGTGGGCCGGATCGAAAATTGCTGGTCGTCCAATTGTCTGGCGGCTGGCCTGGCGCAGGGCTTTATCGAGCCATTGGAGGCCACCGCGCTGCATATCGTTATCGCTACCGCGCTGGAATTTGCCCATGCGTGGGAATCCGGCGGCTTTACCGCGCAGCATCGCGATATTTTCAATCAGCAGGCAGCCCATCGCTATGGGGGCATTCGCGATTATATCGTTGGCCATTATCGCCTGAACCAGCGCAGCGACACGGCCTATTGGCGCGATAATGCCACAAATCAGGCTTTGCCCGATGGCCTGAAAGCCATGATGACCGCATGGTTCACCCATGCCGATATCGGTGAGGCCAATCGCCAAGCCTATAGCAATGAACACTATTCCGCGATGAGCTGGCACTGCCTATTTGCAGGCTATGGCACGTTCCCGCCGGGCGACAAGATGCGGCCTTTGCCCGATGGCGCACAGGCCGCGAGCTTGGACGACGTGCGCGCGATGCTAAACGCCTGTGCGCTCAATTTTGCCAAGCCCTGATCAGGCGCGTCCTTGCGAAGCCTAGAGCGTGATGACATTGGGATTGATGCACCGGGATTGCCTTGGCAAGTTCCTCGGCAAGGAAGGCTGCGCAGCGCGGCCTGGTTGGCCGTGCCAGCAGCGTGACGCTGTCCGGGGGGCTTGCCAAGGCAACCGCGAAGCGGCGGGCCGCTTTTGGCCGAAATGCAGCGTTGCTTGTCGGTCACGATGCAACAGCATCGCTCCCTTCGCGCGCCTTGCCTTCGGCAAAAATCGGCTCCGTCGCGGTGCGTCAATCCAATGTCATCACGCTCTAGCTATGGCCTCGCAAGGACGCATAAACGCTCGCGCTAAATTTGCGGTGTGAACACCAAGGCTCCATCGCCATCATCTATATTGATCGTCGTACCATCGGGCACTTCGCCGCGCAGGATCATGTCGGCCAGCGGATCCTGCACATGGCGCTGGATCGCGCGTTTCAGCGGACGTGCGCCATAGACCGGATCATAACCCACCCGGCCGAGCCATTTCTTGGCGGCTTCGGTCAGGTTGATAGTAATCTTGCGATCCTTCAGCAGCTTTTGCACGCGCGCCACCTGCAATTCGACAATCGGGGCCATATGCTCTTCGCCCAGACGGTGGAACAGGATGATCTCGTCCAGACGGTTCAAAAATTCGGGGCGGAAATGGCCGCGCACCACATCCATCACCTGATCCTCAACGGCGCTGACGGTCTGGTCATCGGCCAGATTGGCGAGATATTGGCTGCCAAGATTGGAGGTGAGGATGATCAACGTGTTGCTGAAATCCACCTGCCGCCCCTGACCATCGGTCAGGCGGCCATCATCGAGCACTTGGAGCAGCACGTTGAACACATCGGGATGCGCCTTTTCCACCTCGTCGAACAGCACCACCTGATAGGGCCGCCGCCGCACCGCTTCGGTCAGCACGCCGCCCTCATCATAGCCGACA
>JBGSTI010000373.1:0-2594 GCA_041736605.1 Sphingomonadaceae bacterium | reverse complement strand
GGGCGAGGCTGGGCCATAGGAATGCCGACCTCCGCCGGACGACGACCGCCGCCCGACCAGCCAGAGCCGCCACTGCCCGCACTATCGCGGCCCGGCGCATAGCCATTGCCGACATCATCGCCGCCAGAGCCACCTCTATCGCGTCCCCGTCCATCATGGCCCCGTCCATCATGATCGCGCCCGCCATGTTCGCCCCGGCCATAGCCATGGCCGTTGTGACGACGCCATTCGCGGCGCTTTTCGCCCCAATAGCGGCGATAATCCGGGCTCAATTCATAACGGCGGCCACCACGGTCAAACTGGTACAGGCCATAGCCGGGATAATAATAATCCTGATAATAGCCGCCGCCAAAGCCGATATTCACATAGCCGCTCGACTGTTCGCACGAATAATATTGGTCATCCATCCAGGCAGGATCGCAATTGGCGTTGGCGTAATCATAATAGCCGTCCTGATAATAGCCGCCATCAGCGACCATATAGGTGCAGCCTGACAGGCCCGCCATCAGCGCCGCTGCCGAAATCAATTTGCCCAAACGCTTCATGCCCTGTTCCTCGCCTTTCACGCCCCAGCTTCAGCCTGGTTCGATGAGCTTTCACCCGAAATCTCATGCGATTCCTTTTCGGCCTATGCAATTGAATTCAGGCTTAACGAAATTGTTACTGACACAGGTGTCAATTGGCTTGATGCAGCGGCGCAAAACAGGCAGGTTGCCGCAAACAGACATTGAGGAGCAGAATATGGCGAGCGCGACATTGCATCTGGATAGTGGCAACCCCCATTGGGTGCCGCGCACAACCAATAATGACGTGAGCCATATTCCGGGCGAAGACGGCTTGCCGGTGCTCGGCAACACACTGAAGATGCTGCGTGATCCAACGAAGTTCGGCATGGACATGTTCCACAAATATGGGCCGGTCTATCGCAACAATGCCTTTGGCGGTGCGAATATCGCACTGCTGGGGCCTGAGGCCAATGAGCTGGTTCTGATGAACAAGGACAAGCTGTTCTCGTCCGAACAAGGCTGGGGGCCGGTGCTGAACCTGTTATTCCCGCGCGGTCTGATGCTGATGGATTTCGATCATCACCGGATTGATCGGCGCGCGCTGGGCATCGCGTTCAAGCCTGAGCCGATGAAAAGCTATGCGGCGCTGATGGGCGACACCATCGGCACGCAAACCGCCAATTGGCAGGGGCCGGTAACTTTTTACCCTGCGATCAAGCAATTGACGCTGGATATTGCGGCAGGTGCTTTTTTGGGCCTGCCGCTGGGTGGCGAGGCTGACAAGATCAACGAAGCCTTTGTTGACATGGTGCAGGCATCGATCGGTGTGGTGCGCCGTCCCCTGCCCTTCACCAAAATGGGCAAGGGCGTAAAAGGACGCGAGGCCATTATCGCCTATTTCAAGCCGCAAATCGCCGAGCGCCGCCGCAATGAAAACCGGCAGGATATGTTCAGCCAATTCTGCCGCGCCACCCGCGAAGATGGCAGCCTGATGAGCGAAGACGAAGTCGTCGATCACATGAGCTTTTTGATGATGGCGGCACATGACACCATCACATCTTCGGCGACGTCGCTGATCTGGTTGCTGGCCAAACATCCCGAATGGCAGGAAAAGCTGCGTCAGGAATGCCTGAACGTGGCGCCAGCCGGCGCTGTTTTGACGCTGGAGCAGTTGGGTTCGCTGACACTGACCGAATATGCGTTTAAAGAGGCGCTGCGCCTGATCCCGCCGGTGCCAACCATGCCACGCCGGGCCTTGCGCGATTTTGAATTTGGTGGTTATCGCATCCCCAAGGGGTCGGCCGTGGGGATCAGCCCCAGCTTTGTTCACTTCATGGAAGACTATTGGCCGGACCCTGAACGATTCGATCCGATGCGCCACAGCCCCGATCAGGTGCGTGAACGCCACAAATTCGCCTGGGTGCCCTTTGGCGGCGGCGCGCATATGTGCCTGGGCCTGCATTTCGCCTATATGCAGATCAAGATTCTGATCCATCGCCTGCTCACCACGCGCCAGATCAGCGTCGCGGAAGGCTATGCGCCCGATTGGCAGCTTTGGCCCATTCCCAAGCCGCGCGATGGCCTGCACGTCACAATGACGCCGCTTTGATCGGTTCTAATAGATCCTGAAACAAAAAGGGCAGCCCCGATTGGAGGCTGCCCTTTTTATTTGCGCGTTCTGCGCGTCCTGTCGGCCACCATGCAAAATCCCGACATGAAAAAAGGGGGCCAGCTTGCGCTGACCCCCTGATTTCTTGCCATATGGCCGAAGTCATATGAGGCAGATTACATGCCCGAACCCGGACCGTAGGTGATTTCCACACGACGGTTCTGGAGTTCGCGAACACCGTCTGCGGTCTGAACGCGGGGCTTCGATTCACCGAAGGCCTGGCTCGATATTGCGCTGGCGGGGATGTTACGCGAGTTAAGGTAAGCCTTGACCGACGCGTTACGACGTTCCGACAGACCAACGTTGTACGAAGGCTGACCCGAACGGTCGGCGTGACCAGCGAGCATGATGGGAACGCGGTTGCAGGTTGCGTAAGCAGCCACAGCGTTGTCCAGAATGGTCGCAGCTTCCGGCGTGAT
>JBGSTI010000367.1:0-5602 GCA_041736605.1 Sphingomonadaceae bacterium | reverse complement strand
GGGTTCTGCGGTCCATCGTCATGCCAAAGCCTCATAGGTAAAATTACCGAACCGCACTGTCCCCTCGCCAGCCGCATAGATGGCGGGGCGCAGCGACAGGAAATCATAGGCAACATTGTGGTGATAGCCCGATACCTCCATCTGCACATCGAATTTGCGCCACGTCTTGCGGCCATCGTCGCTGGTGTGGATGGTCAGGATATTGCGATCATTGGTGAGGCGAATGGCGAGCCGCGTCACCGCCTCGCCGCCCGGATCGCGCTGGCCGGGGATCGCGCCGCGTAGGCGTTGCAGGCCATAGCGATGCATCATCAGCCCCTTGGCCCCTAGCCCCAACCCGGCATAAAGCCGCCGGTTATAGTATAGCAGGATGCCGCCCTCTGCGCCTGCATCCGCATCAATATCCACAGTGACGCGATAGGCCTGATCGCCCGCGATGCAGCACAGGGGCGAACAATCCGATGGCGTGCTGCCCTTGGCCGTCATGTGCAGCATGCCATCGCGCCGCGCCAAACGCTGAGCTTCGCCAGAGGCAGGATCATAAAACGACGACCAGAGCGTGCCCATGCGATCGCCGCTGAAATCATCGGACAGGGCATGGCCATGCAGCTGTGGCCCCAGATCCACGGGCTTGCGCAACGGCTGCGACAGATCGCCGCCCAAGGGCACTGGCCAGCCATCCTCGCCCCAAGCCACCGGCTCTAGCAGCGCCTGCCGCCCCAAGGTCCAATAGCCATTTTCATAACCGTGATAGAGCATCCACCAGCGATCATCCGGCCCTTCAAACAAGGTGGCATGACCGCGCGACCACCATTTTTCCCGCGCCGATTGCGTTCGGATCAATGGATTGCGCGGGCAATTCTCCCATGGGCCATCAAGGGAACGGCTGCGCGCCATGATCACCATATGCCCGGTGGGCGGGCCAGCGGTGCCGCCGACCGCCGTGGTCATATACCAGTAATCGCCACGCTTGACGATCTTTGGCCCTTCGGGCGCAAAGGTTTCGACCACCCATTCCTCTGGATAGCGCCACGGATCATAAACATGCTCAGCCGCGCCGATAGTCGACAGGCCATCATCGGATAGAAGCACACGGTCGCCGCCCGACAAGAACAGCCAGCGGCGACCCTGTTCATCGGCGACATGTTCGGGATCGATATGCGCGGGCAGGTTGAGGTCTATGGGATCGCTCCACGGCCCCGTGATGCTGTCCGCCGCAATGACATAGATCGACCGCCGTTCGGCTGTGCGCGCCGGGATATAACAATAGAACCGCCCATCATGCTTGGTCAGGCACGGCGCCCAGACCGAGCCGATGGGCTGGGTCAGCGCAGCGGTGAGCGGCTGCCAGTTCACTAGGTCACGGCTGTGCCAGATCACAATGCCGGGATAGGCATCGAAACTGGAAAAGCTGAGGTAAAAATCATCGCCATCGCGCAGCAAAGCGGGATCGGGATGATCGCCCGCGAACACAGGATTGAGGAAAGTGCCATCGCCCAGATCGGCCTTGCGCTGGCCCTCAATCCCCCGGCTCCACTGCATCGCGCCATGCGGATCAAGCGATGATGTGGCCGCGCTGCCCTGTGCCAGGGCGACTTTGGGCATCAGCATCGCTGCCCCGAAAAGCTTTAAACTGTCACGACGATTGGGCATCGGATCGAACTTTCAAAAAAAGGGCCGGCCCCGGAAATTTCCAGAACCGGTCCCATTGCGACCTCGTTAGGGCCGGGACAGTCGCGTGTCCTGAATCACATCTTGAAGCGCGCACCGACCAGGATCGTGCGGCCAAAATGGTTATTCTCGTAATTGCGATCCGCATCGAAATCGGTAAAGCGATAGCGATAGGTGTCGAGCAGGTTATTGCCCTCCAGCGACACTTCCATCCATTCGGTCAGCTTATAGCGAACCGACGCATCGAGATTGGTGGTCGCGCCATAGCCTTCCAACAGGTTGCCGGTGCCGCTTGCGCCTTCATGATAGCGGCCACGATAGCTAACCATCACACGGGCGCTGAATGCACCATCATCATAATAGAGCGTGCCGTTAAACGCCTTTTTGGTGACGTTTGAGAGCGTGTTGGTGAGCGATACGTTCTGCAACGCGCCACCCGATACAATCGCCGGTCCCTGCAAGTTGAAATTGGCATTCGAATCAATGAACGTCGCGTTGGCAAGCACGCCGAAATTGCTCAGGAACCCTTCGGTAAAGGCGCTGAACGGAATCTGCGCGGCCAGTTCGATACCCTTCAACGTCGCGCCCGAACCGTTGACCGTGGTGGCCAAGGTCCAGATCGGCTGGCTTTGCAGCGCCGGGTTCAACGCGGCAGGCGAGCTAGACAGCAGCGCCGATGCGGGCAAGCCCGTCTGGGCAAAGGTAGCGCCCGTGACGGAAGCCGACTGGGTAAAGGTCTTCACGTCCTTTTTGAACAAGGCGACAGACAGCACAGCCGAGGGAGCGAAATACCATTCCACCGCCAGATCATAATTGGTGGCGCGGAACGGCTCAAGGAAGGGATTGCCGCTGGTGACACGGAAGTTGAAACCGTCGGTCGAACCGCCCGGCGTCAACGAACCCAAGGTCGGCCGCGTCATCACATCGGCAATGGCGCCGCGAATGACGACATCCTGATGCGGGAAGAACGCGATGTTCATCGACGGCAGCCAGTCTTCATAGCTGCGCTTCACCGTCGCCACGACGCCGCTGACCAGACCATAAGAGGACTGATCCGTCTTGGCATAGCGAATGCCTGCGTTCAGCGCATATTCGAGACCCAGAATATCGCCCTTGGCATCGAATTGCAGATAGCCGCCCTTGGTGGTTTCCTGCACACCGCGATTGTTACCGGCATCCAGCGCAGGGGTACGCGAATACAGGTTGGTAAAGGCGGTGGTCGCATCCAGATTGGGGATCAGCCAGCTATTGGTATTGCCATCGGGCTGACCAGCGCGGCCAAGGTTGAATACCTGCGACAGAGCGGTAGTAACCGGAAAGCCATAAACGGCGGTTGGGCCAAACAAGCTGGTGGGCGAGCACGTGATCGTGCCCGACGTGCTGGTGACGCGGCTGACGCCGCCATTGCCGCACACGGCTGTATCGCGGGTAAAGGCCACAGTATCGAAATTGAACTGGCGCCACACGCCGCCTGCCTTCACCGTAAAGCCTTCGGCCACATCCCATTCGGTGCGCAGTTGCACGGTCTTGAACTTGTTTTCGACGCTTGAGGGACGGTCGCGGATTTCGGCCAGCTGGAAGTTCGCCGGATCGGTGACAGACGTGCCAAAGACCAGCTTGGGCGATTCCATGTTGGTATAATCATAGGAATAACCCTGCGCATCGCGATCATCGAACACGATGGTGGTTTCCACCGGAATGTCTGCCGTCGATTTCGATACGCCGCCCAGCAGAGTGAAACGGAAATTGTCGCCAACATCCTGATCCCATGTCGCGCCAACCTGATAAAATTCGGTCGAGCTTTCGCGGCGATAGCTTTCGGTGCGCACCCATGCATCGTTCAGCGTGGCCGAGATCATGTTGTTATTGGCGTCGTATACCGGGTTAACAACATTGATCGACCGCTCGTTCGATCGCAGCAGCACTTCGCCCCAGCTTTCGGCGCGAACCGCGTCAAATTTGGAATAGAGGCCATCGATTGACAGCTTGGTGGCGTCGCTGGGCGAGAATTGCACCGAACCGGTGATGCCAAGCCGCTCACGATCATGCGCGATTTCGCCATAGCGCGGAATGCGCGGGTGGAATGCCGTTGCCGCCCGATCACAGCCCGCGCTGGCCACATAGGTGCCGCCCGAATTGGGCGTGGTAAAGCAATTGACGCCATTCACACCATCAAAACGCGCCTGCGCCCAGCGCACGGTATTATTGCCCAGTTCCAGCGTGCTGGTTTTCGAATAGGCCGCAGACAGCGCCATGCCGAACGTGCCAGCATCGTTGCGCCAGCTGAGCAAACCTGCGGCGCGCGGCCCCAGATCCTTTGACAGATCATTATACGAGCCGACCAGCGACAAGGCGCCGCTAAGCCCGGCCTTGCCCGCCAGCGGGTTGCCGGTGTTGAGATCAACCACCGCACCCAGCGAGCCTTCATCCAGCGACGCCTCGGCGGTCTTGCGGACCACCAGGCTGCTGAACAATTCCGAGGCGAACACGTTGAAATCGAACGCGCGGTCGCGGTTCGACGACGCACCATCGGTGGACGTGGCGATGGTTTCCATGCCATTCACGCGGACGCGGGTGAATTGCGACGACAGACCGCGCACCGTGATCGAACGGCCCTCACCGCCATCACGCGAGATCGAGATGCCGGGAATGCGCTGGAGCGATTCAGCCAGATTCTGATCGGGGAATTTGGCAATGTCTTCGGCGACAATCGCGTCAACCGCAGCCACCGAGGCGCGCTTTACGCCCAAGGCCGCTTCCAATGACTGACGGAAACCGGTGACGACGATGGCATCTTCGCTGGCGGCATCGGCCACGGCGTCTTTCGCTGGTGCTTCCTGCGCCTGCGCTGATGTGGTGGCCAGAACAGCCACCGATGCTGCGGAAAGCCAGCGCACCATCTGGCGACGGGCAAATGCGTTGTTCGAGATATTCATATCCAACTCCCCTCAAGACCGGCTGTGACACCGGTGTCTTTACGAATCAGCACAGGGGATTTTGGTATCACCCTCCGCCCTAAAAAATGTCGGCTTGTTGTCGCCGCCCCCGGAATGCCCTGTTTTGCCGTCTTGCCAACCAAGCATAATGGCTTAAGGTAACCGGTGTCATTTGCACATTGAGATAATGCGCAGCGCATGTCAAGATGCTGTGAACATCATAAAGAGGATGGGATTGTGCGTAAATTTCTCGGCTGCCCCTTGCTGGCGGCATCGTTGGTTCTGATGGCAATGCCCGCCGCGGCCCAAAATGGCAATATCCCGGTGGCGTCCGCCCAGTCCGCCTTTCCAAGGGCCGTTGGCTGGGCCAGCGAAACGCCGGGCGGTCGCGGTGGGCGGATCATCCGCGTCACCACGCTGGCAGCAGATGGCCCCGGCAGCCTGAAAGCCGCGATTGAGGCCAAGGGCCCGCGCATCGTGGTGTTCGAAGTGGCGGGGCAGATTGATCTGGGCCAGACCAGCCTGGCGATCACCGAACCCTATCTTACCATCGCCGGGCAGACTGCACCGTCGCCGGGCATTACCCTGATCAAGGGCGGGATTGATCTGAAAGCGCATGATGTCATCATTCGTCACATCCGCGTGCGCACCGGGGCGAACGGGGCCGCTAAAGGCAGCGGCTGGGAGGCGGATTCGCTGTCTACCGTGGGCGCACGCAATGTCATCATCGATCATTGCACCTTCATGTGGGGTATTGATGAAAACATGTCGGCATCCGGCCCACGATTTACCGGCAGCACGTTGGAAGAATGGCGAAACGGCACCAGCCGAAACATCACGTTCAGCTATAATCTGGCCGCCGAGGGGCTGGCCGATTCCAGCCATCCCAAGGGCGAGCATAGCAAGGGCAGCCTGATCCACGACAATGCCACCGGCATATTGTTTTACCGTAATATCTGGGCGCACAATGTCGAACGCTCGCCGCTGCTAAAAGG
>JBGSTI010000363.1:0-22446 GCA_041736605.1 Sphingomonadaceae bacterium | reverse complement strand
GCGTTGGAACACCTTGGCGAGCACGAACAGCAGCAACACGGCAAGCCATCCGGTGAGCGAGGGGGACCAGCCGAAATATTCGCCGCTGGCCTCGCTTGCCAGATAAGAGGCCAATCCAAAACCCAGATCAGTGAGATTGATGACCAGCAGCGCCCAGGCGATACCGCGCAACCGCTCGGCGTTGATGGCGCTGAACACCGTGTCGGTTTCCACCGTGTCTATCATCGCGATTAGGCGCGTTAGCAAAGCGTGGGTGGCTGGCATGATGATTATCATCATCAGCACGACGATGCCCATAAAGGCCACGATTGCTTGTGGATTTTCCTCTGCATTGGCCGCTTGCGCCGCAGCGATGAATTGCGCCGGGGCCATCCACAGCAGGCCACAGATAAGGGCTGCCGGGATCCCAACAATCCAATTGGCCCATTTCAGAAAGACGAGAATGTTGCGTGTGATTTTCAGCATGACTACCTCCGAATCGATAATATACATATTGATAATCAATAAATCACATATTGAAAGACAATTTTTGTCGAGCGTCCCATCGGTGTGCAGGGGCGGGGATGGAGGTGGGCACAGTTGCTGTACGGTCGTTTGACAGCGAGGCGGCTAATCCCTATATGGCTGTCATCTCCTGCCGTTCGGGAAAGGATGCGCCGTCGCGCAGTGCATCCACGAAATTGGCGGTCAGGAACCATCTGTCGCTGGAAAGCTGCCGTTTGTCCCGTTTTTGCTGGGTCTGAACGTGCGGCTTTTTTGGCGTTCAATATGCGCCTGATTCGAAATGTGATCAGACTCAATTTGAGGCGAAATTAGACTATGGCAAGCAAGGCGACACCGGTGGCTGAACTCAAGGCTACCGCGAAAAAGCGTATCCGCAAGATTTTCGGCGATATTCACGAAGTCGTGGAAATGCCGAACCTGATCGAGGTTCAGCGCGAAAGCTATGAACAGTTCCTGCGTTCTGATCCGTCGATCGGTTACGTATCGGGGCTGGAAAAAACGCTGCGCAGCGTGTTCCCGATCCGCGATTTCGCGGGCACTAGCGAGCTGGACTTTGTTCATTATGAACTGGAAGATCCCAAATATGACGTGCAGGAATGCCGTCAGCGCGGGATCACCTATGCCGCCCCGATGAAGGTTACGCTGCGCCTGATCGTGTTTGAGGTGGACCCTGATACCGAAAGCCGTTCGGTGCTCGATATCAAGGAGCAGGACGTCTATATGGGCGACATGCCGCTGATGACCGAGAACGGCACGTTCTTCATCAACGGCACCGAGCGCGTTATCGTCAGCCAGATGCACCGTTCGCCGGGTGTGCTGTTTGACCATGACCGCGGCAAAACCCACGCATCGGGCAAATATCTGTTTGCTGCGCGCGTTATTCCGTATCGCGGTTCGTGGCTCGATTTCGAATTCGACGCCAAGGACATCGTCAATGTGCGTATTGACCGCAAGCGCAAGCTGCCGGTCACCGCATTGCTCTATGCCTTGGGCCTCAACAGCGAAGAAATCCTTGCGCATTTCTATGACAAGATCGCCTTTGTGCGCGGTCAGGGCGGCTGGCAGGTGCCTTTCGTGGTCGAGCAATGGCGCGGTGGCAAGCCGACCTTTGACATCGTTGATGCCAAGACCGGCGAAGTCGTGTTCCCCGCCGGAACCAAGATCAGCCCGCGTGCCGCCAACAAGGCTGGCAAGGACGGTCTGGAAATGCTGCTGATCCCGACCGAGGAAATCTTTGGTCGTTATTCGGCGTTCGATCTGGTCAATGACGCTACCGGTGAAATCTACATCGAAGCGGGCGACGAAGTAACGCCGGAAAATCTGGAAGCTTTGGACAAGGCTGGCATTGATCGTATCGAACTGCTCGATATCGATCACGTTGTTACCGGTCCGTGGATCCGCAACACGATGAAGGCCGACAAGGCCGAGGAACGCGATCAGGCGCTGGCCGATATCTATCGCGTTATGCGCCCCGGCGAACCGCCGACGCGCGAAACTGCCGAGGCGCTGTTCGAAGGCCTGTTCTTCGATGCCGAACGCTATGACCTGTCAGCGGTTGGCCGCTGGAAGCTCAACATGCGTCTGGGCCTCGATTGCGACGACACCATTACCACGCTGCGCCGCGAAGATATTCTGGCCGTGGTCAAGGAACTGGTGAACCTGAAGGATGGCAAGGGCGAAGTCGATGATATCGACAACCTTGGCAACCGCCGTGTTCGCTCGGTGGGCGAATTGCTGGAAAACCAGTATCGCGTTGGCTTGTTGCGTATGGAGCGTGCGGTCAAGGAGCGCATGAGCAGCGTCGATGTGTCGACCGTCATGCCGAACGACCTGATCAACGCCAAGCCCGCAGTGGCCGCGGTGCGCGAATTCTTCGGCTCGTCGCAGCTGTCGCAGTTCATGGATCAGACCAACCCGCTGTCCGAAGTCACCCACAAGCGCCGTGTTTCGGCCTTGGGCCCGGGCGGTTTGACCCGCGAGCGCGCTGGCTTTGAAGTCCGCGACGTTCACCCGACCCATTATGGCCGTATCTGCCCGATTGAAACGCCGGAAGGCCCGAATATCGGTCTGATCAACTCGCTCGCTACCTTCAGCCGCGTCAACAAATACGGGTTCATCGAAACCCCGTATCGCAAGATCGTGGACGGCAAGGTGACGACCGATGTGGTCTATCTCTCCGCCATGGAAGAGCAAAAGCACACGGTGGCGCAGGCCAATGCCGAGCTGAACAGCGAAAGCCGTTTTGTCGAGGAACTGATTTCGGCGCGTGAAGGCGGCGAATTCCTGATGGCGCCGCGCGAACAGATCACCCTGATGGACGTCAGCCCCAAACAGCTGGTTTCGGTCGCCGCATCGCTTATTCCGTTTCTGGAAAACGATGACGCCAACCGCGCCCTGATGGGATCGAACATGCAGCGTCAGGCCGTACCTTTGGTACGCGCCGAAGCGCCGTTTGTTGGCACCGGCATGGAAGAAACCGTGGCCCGGGATTCGGGTGCTGCTATCGCGGCAGCACGCGCTGGTATCGTTGACCAGGTGGATGCCACCCGTATCGTGATCCGCGCATCGGGCGATGTCGAGGCCGGCAAGTCGGGCGTTGACATCTACACCCTGCAAAAGTTCCAGCGTTCGAACCAGAACACCTGCATCAACCAGCGTCCGCTGGTGAAGGTGGGCGAAATCGTCAACGCCGGTGACATCATCTGTGATGGCCCGTCGACCGATCTTGGCGAACTGGCGCTGGGCCGCAACGTGCTCGTCGCGTTCATGCCCTGGAATGGGTACAACTACGAAGACTCGATCCTGATCAGCGAACGCATCGTCAAGGATGACGTGTTCACCTCGATCCATATCGAAGAATTCGAAGTGATGGCCCGCGACACGAAGCTGGGGCCGGAAGACATCACCCGCGACATTCCCAATGTTGGCGAGGAAGCTCTGCGCAACCTCGACGAAGCGGGTATCGTCTATATCGGTGCAGAAGTGCATCCGGGTGACATTCTGGTCGGCAAGATCACGCCCAAGGGCGAAAGCCCGATGACGCCGGAAGAAAAGCTGCTGCGCGCGATCTTTGGCGAAAAGGCCAGCGACGTGCGTGACACTTCGCTGCGTCTGCCGCCGGGCGTGTCGGGTACCATCGTTGAAGTGCGCGTGTTCAACCGTCACGGTATCGACAAGGACGAGCGCGCGCTGGCCATCGAACGCGAAGAAATCGAGCGTCTGGCAAAGGACCGCGAAGACGAACGCGCCATTTTGAACCGTGCCACCTATAACCGCCTGCGCGACATGCTGCTGGGTCAGGTGTCGGCGGCTGTGCCCAAGGGCCTCAAAAAGGGTGTGGAAATCACCGATGAGGTTCTGGCCGAAGCGGAACGTCACGAATGGTGGAAGTTCGCCGTAGCCGATGATGCGCGTCAGGCCGATCTGGAAGCGGTGAAGACCCAGTATGACGAAGCGGTCAAGCTGATCAACGAGAAGTTCGAAGATCGCCGCGAAAAGCTTGAGCGTGGTGACGAACTGGCACCGGGCGTGCTGAAAATGGTCAAGGTGTTCGTTGCGGTGAAGCGCAAGCTGCAACCCGGCGACAAAATGGCCGGTCGCCATGGTAACAAGGGGATCATCAGCCGCATCCTGCCCGAAGAAGACATGCCGTTCCTGGAAGATGGCACGCCGGTTGACTTCGTGCTGAACCCGCTGGGTGTGCCGTCGCGTATGAACGTGGGGCAGATCTTTGAAACCCATCTGGGCTGGGCCGCACGCGGTCTGGGCCAGCAGGTGACAAAGGCTCTGGAAGAATGGCGCGAAGCCAATCCGAACCCGCAAGCTGCTGCTCCGCCGACCGCCTTGGTTGAGCGTCTCAAGGACATTTACGGCGAGAATTATCACGCCGAAATCGAGGCGCGTACCACGGGCGAAATCGTCGAACTGGCGCAGAATCTGAAAAACGGGGTGCCGATGGGCACACCGGTATTCGATGGTGCCCGCGAAGCTGACGTTTCGTACATGCTGGCCAAGGCCGGTCTCGACACGTCGGGCCAGGTTGATCTGTTCGATGGCCGCACCGGCGATCGTTTCGACCGCAAGGTGACTGTGGGCTATATCTATATGCTCAAGCTGCACCACTTGGTTGATGATAAGATCCACGCCCGCTCGATTGGTCCCTACAGCCTCGTTACCCAGCAGCCGCTGGGTGGTAAGGCACAGTTCGGTGGCCAGCGTTTCGGGGAAATGGAGGTCTGGGCGCTTCAGGCCTATGGCGCGGCGTACACGTTGCAGGAAATGCTGACGGTGAAATCGGACGACGTTGTCGGCCGCACCAAGGTGTACGAAGCCATCGTCAAGGGCGACGATACGTTCGAAGCCGGCATTCCGGAGAGCTTCAACGTTCTCGTCAAGGAAATGCGCTCGCTGGGCCTCAACGTCGAACTGTCGTCTTTGGTCGACAAGTCCGATGATGACGATCTGGCACAGGCTGCTGAATAATCGGGCTGCTGAATAATTCCGTGAAGCCCCCGCTTGCTGATGCGGCGGGGGTGGAGACAGAGGAAATTTTATGAACGAACTGACCAAATTCGCCAATCCGATGAACAAGGTGGAAACCTTTGACGAGATCCAGATCGGTCTGGCCTCGCCAGAGCGTATCCGGTCCTGGTCCTTTGGCGAAATCAAAAAGCCCGAAACCATCAACTATCGCACGTTCAAGCCTGAGCGTGATGGCCTGTTCTGCGCCCGCATCTTTGGTCCGGTAAAGGACTATGAGTGCCTGTGCGGCAAGTATAAGCGGATGAAGTATAAGGGCGTCGTCTGCGAAAAGTGCGGCGTCGAAGTGACCGTGACCAAGGTTCGCCGTGAGCGTATGGGCCATATCGAACTGGCCGCGCCGGTTGCGCATATCTGGTTCCTGAAATCGCTGCCGTCGCGCATCGGCCTGTTGCTTGACATGCAGCTGAAGCAGCTGGAGCGCGTGCTGTATTTCGAAAGCTATATCGTTACCGAGCCGGGCATCACCCCGCTGGAACGTTATCAGCTGTTGACCGAAGACGAGCTGCTCGACGCGCAGGATGAATATGGCGAAGACGCCTTCACCGCCGGGATTGGTGCAGAAGCGGTCAAGCAGATGCTGATGGACCTCGACATGGTTCAGGAACGCGAAGACCTGCTCCAGGAACTCGCCACCACCAAGAGCGAACTGAAGCCCAAGAAGATCATCAAGCGTTTGAAGGTCGTGGAAAGCTTCATCGATTCAGGCAACCGCCCCGAATGGATGATCCTCGAAGTTGTGCCGGTCATTCCGCCCGAACTGCGCCCGCTGGTGCCGCTGGACGGTGGCCGTTTCGCGACCTCGGATCTCAACGATCTGTATCGCCGCGTCATCAATCGCAACAACCGCCTGAAGCGCCTGATGGAATTGCGGGCGCCCGATATCATCGTGCGTAACGAAAAGCGCATGTTGCAGGAAGCCGTTGACGCTTTGTTCGACAATGGCCGCCGTGGCCGCGTCATCACCGGTGCCAATAAGCGTCCGCTGAAATCGCTGTCTGACATGCTCAAGGGCAAGCAGGGCCGCTTCCGCCAGAACCTTTTGGGCAAGCGCGTTGACTATTCGGGCCGTTCGGTCATCGTGACCGGTCCCGAACTGAAGCTGCATCAGTGCGGTCTGCCCAAGAAGATGGCGCTCGAACTGTTCAAGCCGTTCATTTACGCGCGCCTCGACGCCAAGGGTCTGTCGATGACCCTGAAACAGGCCAAGAAGTGGGTGGAAAAGGAACGCAAGGAAGTCTGGGATATTCTGGATGAAGTGATCCGCGAACATCCCGTGATGCTCAACCGCGCGCCGACGCTGCACCGCTTGGGCATTCAGGCGTTCGAACCCGTGCTGATCGAGGGCAAGGCTATCCAGCTTCACCCGCTGGTCTGCTCGGCTTTCAACGCCGACTTTGACGGTGACCAGATGGCCGTTCACGTTCCGCTGAGCCTTGAGGCCCAGTTGGAAGCGCGCGTGTTGATGATGTCGACCAACAACATCCTGAGCCCCGCGAACGGCAAGCCGATCATCGTTCCTTCGCAGGACATGGTGCTCGGCCTCTATTATCTGTCGATGGACCGCAAGGGCGAACCGGGCGAGGGCATGATGCTGGCCGATATGGCCGAAGTGCATCAGGCGCTGGAAGTGGGCGCAGTGACGCTCCACACCAAGATCGTCAGCCGCGTTCCGCAGACCGATGAACAGGGCAACACCTATGTGAAGCGGTTTGAAACCACGCCGGGCCGCATGTTGCTGGGCGAATGCCTGCCCAAGAGCCACACGGTTCCCTTCGATGTCGTCAACCGCCTGTTGACCAAGAAGGAAATCGGTGACGTGATCGATCAGGTCTATCGTCACACCGGCCAGAAAGAGACTGTGCTGTTCGCTGACGCGATCATGACGCTGGGCTTCCGCCACGCGTTCAAGGCCGGTATCTCGTTCGGCAAGGACGACATGATCATTCCGGACAGCAAGGAAGGCATGGTTGAAGAAACCAAGGCCTTGGTTGCTGACTATGAACAGCAGTACCAGGACGGCCTGATCACGCAGCAGGAAAAGTACAACAAGGTGATCGACGCCTGGAGCCGTTGCGGCGACCAGGTGGCGAACGCCATGATGGAAGAAATCCGGGCGACCCCGGTGGACGAGCATGGCCGTGAAAAGCCAATCAACTCGATCTACATGATGTCGCATTCCGGTGCGCGTGGTTCACCAACCCAGATGAAGCAGCTTGCTGGTATGCGCGGCCTGATGGCCAAGCCGTCGGGCGAGATCATTGAAACGCCGATCATCTCGAACTTCAAGGAAGGTCTGACCGTTCTTGAATATTTCAACTCGACCCACGGCGCACGTAAGGGCCTGGCCGACACCGCATTGAAGACGGCAAACTCGGGTTACCTGACCCGCCGTCTGGTCGACGTCAGCCAAGACTGCGTCATCGTGGTTGAGGATTGCGGCACCGAACGCGCGCTGGAAATGCGCTCGATCGTGCAGGGCGGTTCGGTGATTGCATCGCTGGCTGAACGTATTCTGGGCCGCACGCTGGCACAGGATATTGTCAATTCGAAGACCGGCGAACTGGTGGTTGCCAATGGCACGCTGCTCGATGAAGCCGCTGTGGCCGCTATCGAGGCGTTGGGCATTCAGGCTGCGCGCATTCGCTCGCCGCTGATCTGCGAAGCGCAACAGGGTGTTTGCGGCAAGTGCTATGGCCGTGATCTGGCGCGTGGTACCCCGGTGAATATCGGTGAAGCTGTCGGCGTTATTGCTGCGCAGTCGATCGGTGAACCGGGCACGCAGTTGACCATGCGTACCTTCCACATCGGGGGTGCGGCGCAGGTCAACGAAACGTCGAACTTGGAAAGCATTTCGGACGGTACGCTCGTCTATCGTGACATCCCGACGATTGTCGACAAGCGCAACCGCCGCCTGTCGCTCGCCCGTAACGGCGAAATCGTGGTAATGGATACCGAAGGCCGCGAGCGCGCTGTGCACCGTGTGCCTTATGGTACGCACCTGCTGATCGAAGATGGCGCCACCATCAAGCTGGGCGACCGGATTGCCGAATGGGATCCGTTCACCATGCCGATCATCACCGAAAAGTCGGGCATCGTGAAATATCAGGATCTGCTGGATCAGCGCACGATGACCGAGCAGACCGATGATGCCACCGGCATTTCGCAGCGTGTCGTGATCGAATATCGTGGTGCTGGCCGTGCCAAGAAGGAAGATCTGCGTCCGCGCCTGACCTTGCTTGACGAGGATTCAGGCGAAGCCGCTCGCTATATGCTGGCGGTGGGCACGATGCTGTCGGTTGAGGATGGCCAGATGGTCGAAGCCGGTGACGTGCTGGCCCGTGCCACACGCGAAGCCGCCAAGACCCGCGACATCACCGGCGGTCTGCCGCGCGTTGCCGAATTGTTCGAAGCGCGCAAGCCCAAGGACAATGCGATCATCGCCAAGGTTTCGGGCCGTATCGAGTTCGTCCGTGACTATAAGGCCAAGCGCAAGATTGCGATTGTGCCCGAGGAGGGTGAACCCGTTGAATATCTGATCCCCAAATCCAAGGTGATCGACGTTCAGGAAGGCGACTTTGTGAAAAAGGGCGACAACCTGATTTCGGGCTCGCCTGATCCGCATGACATTCTGGAAGTTCTGGGCGTGGAGGCTTTGGCCGAATATCTCGTCGCGGAAATTCAGGAAGTCTATCGCTTGCAGGGCGTGAAGATCAACGACAAGCATATCGAAGTGATCGTTCGCCAGATGCTGCAAAAGGTGGAAATCACCAATGGCGGCGACACCACCTTGCTGCCGGGCGAGCAGGTCGATTTCGAAGAAATGAATGAATACAACGCCAAATTGACCGAAGGTCAGGAAAAGGCGGAAGGCAAGCCGGTGCTGTTGGGCATTACCAAGGCATCGTTGCAGACCCGTTCGTTCATCTCTGCTGCGTCGTTCCAAGAAACCACCCGGGTGCTGACCCAGGCGGCGGTAGAGGGCAAGCGCGACAGCCTGATCGGTCTGAAGGAAAACGTCATCGTTGGTCGTCTAATCCCGGCAGGGACGGGCGCTGGCATGGGCCGTATCCGCGTGGCAGCCTCGGGCCGCGACGCTGCGTTGCGCGCCCAGTATCGCAAGCTTCAGGAAAGCCTGATTGCGCCCGATACGGCCGCCGAAGAACATGCCGCTGAACTGGCCCAGGGTCCGGAAGTTGCCATGGGCGACGATCCGCTGGGCGCGGTTCAGGGTGAAGACTTCACCACGGACGATCTGGATTGATCCAGTCTGCCTGACAAAAACAACAGCCCCGTCGGAGCGATCCGGCGGGGTTTTTGTTTGCGCATTGGAGGCGCGGCGATAGTTTGGCGGCAAAGGAGAAAGCGCATGACAGAACGGGTGCTATTTGAACGCAAGGGCGCGCATGTGGCGCTGGTGACCATCAACCGGCCACTGGCGATGAATGCCCTGTCCGCCGATATCCGCGCCGGATTGTGCGCCGCCTTTGCGCAGGTGCGCGATGATCCCAGCATCCGCGCCGCCGTGCTCACTGGATCAGGCACGCGGGCCTTTACCGCTGGGCTAGACCTCAAGGAGTTGGGGCAGGACACGGGCAATCTGGGCGCGGCCAATGATCGTGATGCCGCCACCAATCCTGTTGCTGCTGTCGCCGAATGCGGCAAGCCAGTGATTGGCGCGATCAATGGCGTGGCGATTACTGGCGGGTTTGAACTGGCGCTGGCCTGTTCATTCCGCATCGGATCGCCCAATGCGCGCTTTGCCGATACGCATGCGCTGGTCGGCATCATGCCAGGTTGGGGCCTGTCTCAGCGGTTGCAGCGCACCATTGGCTTGGGCCGGGCGCGCGAAATGTCATTTACCGGGCGGCTGGTCGATGCCGAAACCGCCTGCCAATGGGGCCTGATCAACCGCATCGTGCCCAGCGACCGGCTGGTTGAAGAGGCGCTGAAACTGGCCGATGATATCGCCTTTGTCGATCCGGACTTTATCCGCGCCTATTCCGATCTGATCGATGACGGCGCGGATGGCAGTTTCAGTCAGGGCATGGCGCTGGAGAATGAACGGTCCTTGGCGCATAATGCGACGGTCACGGCGGCGTCGGTCGAGGAGCGGCGTCTGGCGGTGGTGGAGCGGGGTAGGAAGCAGATGTGACTATCCTTGGTCCGTCATTGCGAGGCCGCAGGCCGCGGCAATCCAGAATTTCAGAGTGCCAGATCCTGGATTGCCGTCCCCGGATCGGGTCCGGGGTCGCAATGACGAATTGGGGGGTAATTGCTCCCTAATCAAACAGCGACGCCCCAATTTGCCAACGGATCGGCGTCTGCCCGGTGCTTTCCAGAAACGCATTCGCCGCACTGAAATGACGGCATCCCAGAAAGCCGTTATGCGCCGATAGCGGGCTGGGATGCGCCGCGCGCAGCACCAGATGCGGGCTATCATCGGAGATAAAATCCGCCTTGCGCTGAGCATAAGCCCCCCATAGCAGGAACACAATGGGGCGGGCGGATACCGCCAGATGCGCGATAATCGCGTCCGTCATCTCTTCCCAGCCGCGTTTCTGGTGCGACGCCGCTTTGCCAGCCTCCACCGTCAGCACGCTGTTGAGCAGCAGCACGCCTTGCGCCGCCCATTCGGTCAAGCTGCCATGGCCGGGATGGGTAAAGCCGGTATCGGCCGCCAGTTCTTTATAGATGTTGGCCAGCGACGGCGGCACCCGCACATCGGGCGGCACCGAAAAGCTGAGGCCATGCGCCTGTCCGGGGCCGTGATAAGGGTCTTGGCCCAGAATGACGACCTTCACATCATCGGGTGCAAAGGCTTCCAACGCCTGAAACCATTGGCTTTGCGGCGGATAGATAGTTCTGCCTACTTGCAACTCGCCATCCAGAAAAGCCCGCAACTCCGCTGTTCTGGGTGACGTCATAGCGTCAGCCAAGGGCGCGGCCCAGGCGGGCGGAAGGGCAAAACCGTCAGTCAAGGGGCGCTGCCGTTGTGCTGGTATTGTGCGTTTCGCGCCAATCATGCGGAACCTCGAAACGCCCCTGCCAGATACCGCGTTTGGCCTTTTGCGCCGCGTCTTGCTGCGCGCCATAGGCACCTTCACGGCCCGGTGCGTCGTTGGATATCGCCCAGCCGCGCTGGACCAAGGCGGCATTGATATCGGGGGTGAGGGCGGTGGCACAGATGGCCAAAGTCCGCGCAAACTTGTCATGCACCGCGCCGGTGCAGACGATGTCGCCCTCTTGCAGGAACACCGCAAGCGCCTGTTTGGCTTCTTTGCCGCACGGCCAGCTGCTGCCATCGGCGCGTTCACAGCTTTGCTTGAGTTCGGGCGCGTCTATGCCCGACAGGCGAATTTCGGTGGTGCCCAGTTTCAGGCTGTCGCCATCAATGGCCCGCGCGGTAGCTGCGCTCAGCGTTGCGGGCGGCGTGTCGGTTGCGCTCTCCCCTGACCATTGGCGTTCGAGCCAAATGGCGACCCCAATCAGGCCGAGGATCAATGCGAATTTGAAGAAACGGCCCAAGCGGCGGCCCCAGATTTCGGCGCGGCTTTCGGGCCAGAATTTGGGCGGGGGGGCAGGGCGGCGGCGAGGGAACATGTTGGTAGCTTAGCCGCAGATATAGATCATTAAAACTGGTTTGCTTGATCGCCACCGCTCCGGCCTTCGCCGGAGCACAGTTTTGGCTGAGAAAGGCTGCCCCGATCCGCCGGACCGGAGCAGCCCAATCATCAAAGCTTATTGCGCAGCGCGAGTCAGTGCCTGATCAGCCGTGAACGGACCAGTAATCGGCGCGTCGGGGCCAGCCAGCTTGTAGATCGCGCCATCGGCAACGGCATAAACTGCCTTGCCGCCAGCATCGTCAAGCAACAGGCGTGCGCCATCCTTGTACCAGTTGAACTTGCCCTTTACCGGCGCGGCGGTGCCAGCAACCCATTCATAGGTGTCGTCGGCATTCAGCGTCAGCTTCAACGCGGCGCCAGCAGCGTCTTTGCCAGCATAGGTGCCAGCCCATTTTACAGCCGTCTTGGCATTGGCGACCACAGCGGGCAGGGCCGCAGGGGTTGCTTCGGCAGCAGCCGGGGTGGCTTCGGCTTCAACAGCCGGATCAGCAGGCTTTTCACCACCACAGCCAGCAAGCAGAGCGAGGGGGGCGAGAATCAGAATCGAACGCATGGGAAATCTCCATGTTATTAGGCCCGGCGGCGACATGCCCCAGACAGCGCATGCTTGTAACAGGGCTTGGCCCGCGACGCTTGTAACATTTTGGACCGGGGGCAATTGGTCGTCAGCTCATCGCCGGCCAAGGCGTGAGACAAAGGTTACGAAAAAGGCCGTGGACCAGCCCAAAAGGATCACGCCATTCACCCCCTCAATTGCGGCGAACAATTGCCATTCGGGGTCTAGCATCGAATCGCTGAATCCGATGGCGGCATAAGTGCTGGTAGAAAAATATACGGCGGTGCGCAGGTCCGGCACAGCATCCAGCGCCTCATAAACAAAGGCATAGGCCCAGATTTCAAGGCCATGCAGCACGAATAGTGCCAGCACCAACAGCACGGTAAAGCCGATGGATCGAAGCGAGAGAGGCGCAATATGCCGCTGTGCCTCTTCCAGCATTTCGATACGCAGGATGCGCGCCATGCCGAACAGGCCAACGCCGTGGATGGTCACGGTGAGAACCACCATCAATGTTGCAAGGGCCAGTTCGGCAAGCATCAGGTCGCGACGCTTTGCTGGGCCGCCACTATGGATGCGCCAAAGGCCCCGGTCATGTTGAACATCTGATCGCGATCTGCGTGGCAAAGCCGCGCCAATTCCGCCTCCATCCCCTGTGCCACCACAAGTTCGCGCGCGCCGCTGGCCACAGCTTCGAGGATTTGGCGTGCGCATTCTTCTGGCGGCAGGCCGTTTTCGATGGCGGCATCGGATTCGCCCCGGCGGCTGCCATCGGCATTCAGGGCATTGCGCGAAACGTCGGTTTTCACTGATCCTGGAAAGACATTAAGAACGCGCAGGCCGTGCGCCTGTTCGGTTTCGGAGCGCACTGCGTCACCATAGGACGCAAGGCCAGCCTTGGCCGCGCTATAGGCGGTGCGGATTGGCGCACCGACCAATCCGGCGACAGAACTGATATTGATGATCTGCCCCGATCCGGCAGAAACCATCATGGGCAGCACGGTCTGAGTCAGCAAAATCGGGGCCAACAGATCGATGGCAATGATGTTGTGATAAACGGCGGGGGCGGTGTCCACGGCCAGACTGCGCTGGCTGATCCCGGCATTGTTGACCAAGCCGTCAATCCGTCCGCGCCAGGCATGCGCCTGTGTCGCCATACCGGGCAGTGCATCATAATCGGTGGTTTCAAAGGGCAGGATCAGCGATGGCCCACCAAGCTGTTCGGCTGTTTGCTCCAATGCCGCGACATTGCGGCCCGACAGGATGATTGCCGCGCCTTGCTGTGCCAAAGCCTTGGCCAAGGCTGCGCCGATGCCCGATGATGCGCCGGTGATCCAGTAGACCATGTTGCTCAAATCCATCGACATCATCCTTGTTTTGGCGGCCACGGGAAAAATCCCGATGTACGGCGTATATAGTCTTCATAGCCGGGGCGCGTTTTCTTGAGGCCTCGCTCCAGCAGCGCCTTGCCCGACCATTTGACCAATGTGAAATTGAGGAACAATGGCCCCGGCAGGGTGAGCAACGCCACCAATGGTCCAGCCTCTGCGGCCACCAGCCAGATGCCCCACCAGGTGCAGGCATCGCCGAAATAATTGGGATGGCGCGTATAGCGCCACAGGCCGGTGTTTAGTACCTTGCCATGATTGGCAGGATTGGCCTTGAACGCTTCCAATTGCCAATCGCCCATGGTTTCAAAGCCGATGCCGATAATCGCGATGATGGTGCCGATGACCGCCAACCAGCCGATACTGCCTGCCGCTGCATCCTGGCCGTGGCTAGCCAATATGCCGATTTGCGCGGGCAGGCTGGTGATGAACAGCAAGGGCGCTTGCGTCAGGAACACCAGGATCAAAGCGGCGCGGGCAAAGCCCCATTGCTTCTTGTCCATGGCATTGCCCAAAATGCGCTTATAGCGCGGATCCTCGCCCGTGCGTCGCCATCGGATCAGCAGGTGCAACGCCAATCGCAGGCCCCACAGGCTGGTCAGCGCCAAGAGCAATTGCGCCCGCGCGCCGCCATCATCGGCTTGAAACCAGCTGGTCCAGGCCAGCAACACCATGCCCGCCGCCCAGAAACTGTCGATAAACGACACGTCACGGATGCGGACGGCAATCGCCCAAAGCCCCATGATCGCGATCATCAATACGGCCAGATTGATGGCCAGCGCAGGCAGCATCGCCGCGATCATTCGGCGGCGCTCCCGGTAATGCTGGTCATGGCCTTTGCCGGGTGGCGCGGCGTGACGCTGCGATAAAATTCCATGATCTTGGCCATGTCGGCCTCGTAATCGCCGGTCGGCCAGATCAGCGGACCCAGGCCGCCAACCTTGCGGCGATAATCCATCATGCCTACTACGATAGGCACTTTGGCGGCCATGGCGATATGATAGAATCCGGTCTTCCATTTGCGCACCGCGCCGCGCGTGCCTTCTGGCGCGATGGTCAGGATGAACTCTTTGCGACGGGCAAATTCATCGGCCATCGCCTGCACATAATTCTGGTTTGACGAACGGTCGACAGGAACCCCGCCCACATCCAGCAGAAAACGCCGCACTGGCCAACGAAACAGGGTCGATTTCGCCATGAAATAGCTGTTCATGCCCAGCGCGTTGACCAGTCCCAGAAAATAGACAAAATCCCAATTGCTGGTGTGCGGCGCAGCGATGATCACAAAGCGGCGCGGTTCGGGCACCTCTCCAACGGCCGTCCAGCCATCCTGGCGATATTTCCACAGCACGATGCGGGTCAGCAGGCGTGATAGCCATCCGGGACGCCCATCGGATTGATTGTCGTCGGGCAACTGGCTGTCCGGCATATATGCATCTCCTCATGGCCGCCTGTATGGCAAGACCCATTTTCGGTGCATGTTGTGACGGGATTTTTGGGGCGGCGCAATTGCCTTGTTTGATTGTGTAACGCGCATTAGCTAGAGCGCAATCAAACAGACATAATCGCAGGAATTTCGCATGAGCAGCGCCAATGGCAGCATCCCGGTCATATCCGCCACCGGCCTTTTCACCCCCGATCAGATCGTTACCAATGAAGAATTGGTGGCCAGCTTTAACGCCTATGTTGATCAGGAAAATGCCCGCAATGCCGTTGCGATTGCGGCGGGCGACATGGAGCCTTTGGTGCATAGCTCGGTTGAGTTCATCGAAAAGGCCAGCGGTATCAAAGCGCGGCATGTGATGGACAAATCCGGTGTCGTCGATCCCGCTATCATGTGCCCACGTCTGCCCGAACGGCCCAATGACCAGATTTCGGTGATGGCCGAAATCGGCGTGGCAGCGGCGCGCGATGCGCTGACACGGGCGGGGCGCGATGTCGCCGATGTTGATGCGGTGCTGTGCGCGTGTTCCAATATGCAGCGCGCCTATCCAGCGATGGCAGTTGAAATTCAGGACGCTTTGGGCATTCAGGGCTTTGGCTTTGACATGAATGTGGCGTGCTCTTCGGCGACCTTCGGTATTCAGACGTCGGCGGATTATATCCGGTCAGGCAGCGCGCGTTCGGTGCTGGTGGTCAGCCCGGAAATCACATCGGGCCATTTGAACTGGCGGGATCGCGATAGCCATTTCATCTTTGGCGATGTGGCAACCGCCGTGCTGGTCGAGGCGCGCGACATGGCCCCGGTGGCGCATTGGGAAATTCTGGGCACGCGATTGAAGACGCAATTTTCCAATAATATTCGCAACAATTTCGGTTTTCTCAATCGCACCGCGCCCGAAAGCCGCGATGCTGCGGACAAGCTGTTCATTCAGGAAGGCCGCAAGGTTTTCAAGGAAGTGTGCCCGATGGTGGCAGAGCTGATTGTCGATCACGCCGCGTCACTGGGCCTTTCAGGCATCGATCTGCGCCGCATGTGGTTGCATCAGGCCAATGCCAATATGAACCGCGTCATCGCGCACCGGGTGCTGGGCCATGAAGCCAGCGATGATGAAAGCCCGATTGTGCTGGATACTTATGCCAACACATCCAGCGCCGGATCGATCATCGCGTTTCACAAGAACAATGCTGATATGGCGGTGGGCGATATCGGCCTGATCTGTTCGTTCGGCGCAGGCTATTCGGCGGGTAGCGTGATTGTGAAGAAGGCTGGCTAACCAGCATCCTCTGCCAGCGTATAGGCAACAATGGCGTTGGCATGGCCATGGCCCATGCCGTGGTCGGTTTTCAGCATGGCAACCAATTCCATATGCTTGGCCGGGCATGCCGCGCGGACAAGCGCCTGCCATTCAGCAATGGGACGGCCATATTTTTTCTCGATGGATGGGAAGTAAGACGCCGGGCCTTTGACCTTGTCGTCGCTCATAGGATTTAGATCCCACTCTTGCCCGATGGCACCGCCTGCAAATCCTGAATCCCGCCGCCAAAATCATTGATCTCGGGCAGGGTCACATCGGGTGCGGGCAGGGCGCTGCCGCTCGTATAGCGATTTTCCAGATAGCGGCCGCGAATGGCGAGTTTCTCGATCTCACCCGCCGCCAATTGCCGCGTCACATCGGCGATTTCGTCGCTGATCAGGCCCAGGCTTTTGACCAATTGCGCGTCGGGCGTGCTGCCATGCGCCTCCACCCGGCGCAGATGCGCGGGGATACGTTTATAGTCGCTGATGAGTTCGGGCAGATGCTTGCCCACCAGCGTTCGCACATCCTGTGCCACCGGCTGCGAAGGATCGAGCAGGGCAAGCTGATCGGCCAGCGCATCCAGTTGTGCGCCAATGCGCCCCAGCACCGGCAGCGCCTCGGCAGGCACACCGCTGCGTTGCTGCTCCAGCCACAATTCGACATTGCCGACCAGGCTGGCCAGATCACCCTGTGCCAGATCGGCCTGTTTGGGGATTTTGACCGCTGGCCATAGGGTGAAGATGACCGCCGCCAACGCGGCCAGCAACACCGTGGCCATTAGACCCCAAAAGCCCAAGCCACCAATAATCCCGCCCGTCACTGACGCCGCGACAATGATCGCGGCAACAATCACCGCTACACGGGCGAAGGATGCCCGGCGGTGGCGGCGATAAATGCCCGCTGAGCGTTTGCCGATATTGGTGCGATTGGCCACGGCATTACGCTTTACCGCGTGGGCGGCGCGCATCGTTTCATCGGCATCATGGGCGGGGCTGGCCATAGCAGGATCAGTTTTCCAGCGACGACAACAGCGATGGCTCGGCGGTAGCCGCCAGCGCACTGGCCGCGGCTTGGCCTTCGGCGCGGGCGATATAGCCCTTGGACTTTTCCACCTCGCCGCTCAGCGTCGTGACCGTCTGTTTCATCGAATCGAGTGCCTTCAGCTTGAAAGCATCGATGCTGTCCATCGTGTCATAGATATTCTGGAACGCACGTTGCAGCGTTTCCATCGGGATCGTGCTGGATGCCGCTTGTTCATGGATGCGCGCGGTCTGGCTTTTCAGCAGGTCGCCGGTGCCATCAATGATGCTGGCGGTGGTGGTGTTGAGCGCGGTGATTTGTTCCAGCACCAGCCGCTGATTGGTCAGCGCCTGTGCCACGGTAACGGCGGTGCGCAGCGCGCCCACCGTGGTGGTGCTGGCGCGATCAACGCCCTTGACCAGCTCGACATTGTTTTTCTTGACCAGATCGAGCGCCAGATAGCCCTGAACGGTCACCGCCATCTGGGTCAGCAAATCCTGCGTGCGTTGGCGCACATAGAAAAGCGCGGTTTCGCGGAGCGCCTTGGCCTTGGCCGGATCGCTGGCGTCCAGCTGCGCCGCCTTGTCTTCCAGCCGCGCGTCGAGCGCCTTGGACACATGGATCATTTGTTCCAGCTTGCCCATTGCCGCCCATAGATTCTGCCGCTCCACATCAATCGCTGCATTGTCCATCAGCAGCTCGTCTTTGCCGCCAGCCAGCCGGGCGAGGATGCTGGAAATATGCTCCTGCGCGCTTTGATAGCTGTCAAAATAGTTGCGCAGCTTGTTGCCAAACGGGATGACGCCGAACAGCTTGCGCTTGGACAGCAGGTCGCCGCGCTTGGACGGATCAAGATCCTCGATGGTGCGGCGCAGTTCGGCCAGATTGGCGCCCACCGAATTATCGGCATCCATCGCGCGCACCGGGCGATCCAGAAAACGGTTGGATTGGCCCGCCGCTTCCTGAATTTCCTTGCGGCCCATATTGGTCAGCTGATCGACGCGCTTGCCAAATTCGGGCGAGTTCACATCCTGCGCCACCAGATCGGCAATGAAGCTGTCAACCTTGGCATCCAGCTTTGATTTCTGATCATCGCTGACCGGAACCAGCCCCACGGCCTGGGCAGGAGCCACCACCGGCACCGGATCGGGCGGGGTCAGTTTCAGGTCAAACGGTGTGGCAGTGGCAGTTTGCGTGGCCATGATGGCTCCCTCGATAGGCTGTTATGCGCCTAAAATGGCGCGAAGCTGGCCAGCTTGCAAGGGGATTGGGTCTTTGGTGTGTTATTTTTATAAGACACATGGGATTTGGAGGCCGGGCTATCCCCAAAAACCTTCGTCATGCTGAACGCGTTTCAGCATCCATCAGGCCCCATTGGTGGGTGAAGAGTGGCGCGCGACGGGGCTCCGCCACACACTTACACGGCAATCAGATTGTGTCTCGGGATGAATGCTGAAACAAGTTCAGCATGACATGAGGCTAACTACGCTGCCAACTCATAGGGCACAATTTCACCCGCCAGATACTGGTTGCGCGCCTTGGCCCGGCTCAATTTGCCCGATGATGTGCGCGGCAAGGTGCGTGGCGGCACCAGTTCGACGACGCAGTTCATGCCAGTGATCGAGCGTACCTTGTCGCGGATTTCATTGTGCAGGCGCACGCGCTCTGCCTCGTCCGATGTGCGGCAATGCACCAGCACGGCGGGGGTTTCCTCGCCGCTGGGCATGGTGATCGAAAAGGCGGCGATATCGCCCTGCTTGAACCCGCCAAGCTGCTCCACCGCCCATTCGATATCCTGCGGCCAGTGGTTCTTGCCGTTGATGATGATCATGTCCTTGGCGCGGCCAACAATATACAAATAGCCATTGGACATATAGCCCATGTCGCCAGTGTCGAGCCAGCCATTGACAAGGCAGGCGGCGGTCGATTCCGGATCGCGGAAATAGCTGTGCATGATTGATGGGCCGGCGCACCAGACCTTGCCGATCTGGCGGTCGTCCAGCACTTGGCCTGCTTCGTCGCGCACTTCCAAAGCCATGTCTTTCACCGCCTTGCCGCAATTGACGATGGCACGATAGCGGGCCGGGCGATCCAGATCAGCGGGCTGGCCAGACAGGCGGCTTTCCTCGACCAGCTCAACGCCAATGCCTTCGCCCGGCGGCATGATGGTCACGGCCAGCGTTGCTTCAGCAAGGCCATAAGAGGGCAGGAACGATCTTGCGCTGAAACCGGCGTCTGAAAAAGCGTTGACGAAGCTTTGCATCACATCGGGGCGGATCATATCCGCGCCATTGCCCGCAAGCCGCCAGCGGGCGAGGTCAAACCGGTCGCCCACATGGCTTTGGCTGGAAATGCGGCGGGCGCAAATGTCATAGCCAAATGTCGGCGAATAGCTGATCGAGGTGCCGGAATTGCGCGAGATAAGATCGAGCCAAGCCAGCGGGCGGCGGGCGAAATCTTCGGTTTTCAGATAATCGGTCGATACCTGATTGGCGACGACCGACAGGAAACAGCCGACCAAGCCCATGTCATGATACCAGGGCAGCCACGAAATGCAGCGGTCGGTTTCGCGCACTTCCATACCGTGCGAGTGCGCCGACAGATTGTTGAGCAATGCCTTGTGCGTCACGGCCACGCCATGAGGAAAGCGCGTCGAGCCGCTGGAATATTGCAGATAGCAAATGGCGTCGGTGTCTGCTTCAGGCAGGGCTGCGGGCTCGGCAGCACCTTCTGCAAAACCAACCCAGTCCAGCCCTTCACAGCCAACGCGGCGCGCCGCTTCACCGCACATGTCGGTGAGTTCGGGCGGGAAAAACAGGATCGACGGGTCCGAGCTGTTGAGCTGAACCGTCAGCTGTTCGATATAGTTTTCCTTGCCGCCAAAGCTGGTGGGCAAGGGCAGCGGCACCGGCCAGGCGCCGGCATAGACCACGCCAAAGAACAAGGCGGCAAATTCCGCGCCGGTTTCGGCGATCAGGGCGATGCGATCCTGCGGCTTTACGCCATGCGCAATCAACCGATAGGCCATGTCGAGCGCATCGTTGCGCATTTCACTGAACGGATAGGGGCGGGCCAGGCGGCCACGCGGATCATGGAAATTCAGACCGCGCGTGCCGGTGGCAGCATAATCCAGCGCCTCGCCCAAGGTGGCGAAATCCGAAAAGCGGCGGGGCAGCGCGCAATGCGTCGGCGTGGGTTCCAGCGCGCTCATATCAGCAGCAGCGGCATTTATGCGGTCGGCGACACCATCCATGGTCATGGCGTGATCAAACTCCGTGAAAGGCGGCCATTCGGGGTGATGGCGCGTCGTAATTCTAGGCGACCCGGTGACGGGACTGTTGCATATTGCCTTGTGCTGCATGGGCGGGGTGAAATTGGGTCCCGACTGTGGCACAATAATGGCAGGCCTGTTACGACCTGCCAAAGCGGAAAAATGCGTTTCGCGCAACAAGGATGAACCCGGCCTTGCCAGTTGATCAACCAGACGAGACCGGCGGCAAGCATCGCAAAGGCTTTGCCAAGCGCCGCGAAAAGCGCCCGCCGGTGCCGCTCGACCCGCAGAAACTCAACGATCTGGCGCTGCATTATGTGGCACGCTTTGCCAGTAGCCGGGCCAAGCTGGAAACCTATCTGGTTCGCAAATTGCGCGAACGCGGCTGGGCAGGGGAGGGTGAGGACGGCCAGCCCGCGCCCGATATCGCTGGCCTTGCCGACCGATTGGTCGAGCTTGGCTATGTCAATGATGCCGAATATGCGCGGATGAAGGCGCGGTCTTTGGGGGCGCGCGGCTATGGCGGGCGGCGCGTGGCTGAGGCCTTGCACGGCGCGGGCATTGGCGAAGAGGATTGTGCCCCGGTGCTCAACTATGCTCGCTCGCAGCGGTGGGACAGCGCGCTGCGTTACGCGCGGCGCAAACGCTTTGGCCCTTATGGCAGCGACCTGCCAGACCGCGACAAGCAGCGCAAACAGACCGCATCGATGCTGCGCGCAGGCCATGATTTCGATGTAACCCGCATCGTGATTGCGGCCAGCGACATTCAGGCGCTTGAACTTTTGGCTGAGAGCGGGGATGACGGGGCATGACCAAAATGATCCATGCTCGCCTGATCGCGGCTTCGCTCGCCCTTGGCCTTGCCGCCTGTTCGCCCGCCGCCTCGCTGGATAGCCAGGGCAGCAATAATGCAAAGGCGACCGCCGCCTCTGGCCTTGCCGAAACCATGCTGACAGTGACCAGCGGGACCAAGAGCCATCAATTCACCGTCGAAATCGCCGCCACCGAGGAACAGCAGGCGCGCGGCCTAATGTTCCGCAATGAAATGGCCCCGGATCGCGGCATGATATTCCCGATGAACCCGGAGCTCCCCTACAGTTTCTGGATGAAGAACACGCTGATCCCGCTCTACATTATTTTTGTCGCGCCCGATGGCCGCATCGCCAATATCGCCGCCAATACCGTGCCCTACTCGCTCGATCCAGTGCCATCCAAAGGCGCTGTCAAGGCGGTGCTGGAACTGGCCGGGGGCCGCGCGGCAGAGCTGGGCATCAAGCCGGGCGATGTGGTGACATGGAAATAAGATCCGCCATGCGCCCGGTGATTTTGCACGCGTCCTATTGCCTTTTTCGTTGCCCGTGCGGGCCAGTTCGCCTAATTGGCGCGGCATGAGCATTTTAGGCAAGATATTCACCTGGTGGGATGGCGCCACCATTGGCACCATGCTGTTCAGCCGCATGAATGGCGAAAATGTGGGCGAGGATGCGCAGGGCAACCGCTATTTCCGCGCACGCAAGCTGGTCAACGGCTTTGAACGCCGCTGGGTGATCTATAATGGCCCCAATGATGCCAGCCGCGTGCCGGCTGAATGGCATGGCTGGCTGCATCACAGCTATGACGAAGTGCCCGAAAGCCGCCTGCCGCCGCCGCATATCTGGGAGGTGGATTACACCGCCAACATGACGGGCACCGCGCAGGCCTATCGCCCCAAGGGCGCGCTGGAACAGGGCGGCCAGCGGGCACGCGCGACCGGCGATTATGAAGCTTGGACTCCGGGCGAGTGAAGCTGACGCCGCTGCGG
>JBGSTI010000357.1:0-6722 GCA_041736605.1 Sphingomonadaceae bacterium | reverse complement strand
TTGCCCTTGGGAACCTTGAAAAGCTTGATGCGGCGGGCCATCCCGAGTTTGAGGAAATGCGTTGATGACTATATCTGATCTGACAGCGGATGATCGCGCCGTCATGGCTGGATCGCTGGCGCTTGGCCTGCTGGAAGGGCCAGAGCGCGCCAATGCCATGCGGCTGATGCTTGCGGATCGCGATTTTGCGCGCATGGTTGAACAATGGCGGTTGCGCACCGGTGATCTGTTCGACGCCGTGCCCGAAGTGGAGCCGCCTGCGCATATTTGGGAAGCTATCTCTCAGCGGGTCAATCCCACGATAGAGCCAACGCGCAATTGGTGGCGGTTGGGCACGATTGGGGCAAGTGCGCTGGCGGCCAGCTTGGCGTTGGCGCTATTGTGGCAGCTGCCGCAATCATCGGCCCCTGCGCAGCAGATATATGCCGTATCGCAACTGACAGGTGAGATTGACGGGCTGCGCATTGCAGCGCGTTATGAGCCCGCAACAGCCACGCTGCGCCTGCGCACAACGGGCATGCCCGATACGCCAACTGCGCCGGAATTATGGGTGGTGCCGGCCGATGGCATTCCGCGCTCGCTGGGCCAGATTGCCCGCAGCGGCGATACGGTAATTGTGGTGGCCAAGGGGCATCGCAGCCTGATCAATCCCGATGCCAGCTTTGCATTGTCTATGGAACCAAAGGCACAGCAACCGCATCAAAGCCCCTCTGCACCCATGGTGGCGCGCGGAAAAATTGACATTATTTAAAAATTTTTCGCGCAGACTCATCCAATCGCGGTGGCGCACCCGTATCTGCTTATGCTTTCCCCTTTTGGAGGCATTATGCAGGAGTTTGATATGAAGTTTCTCCCCCTGAAAGCTGCCCTTGCCGCTGCGCTGATCGTGACACCCTACACTGTTTTCGCCCATGGCCATATGGCGCGGACCAACGCTCCCGCCGCCGCCACGGGCGAAACTATTGTCGCCAAGGCCGCCTCGGTTGCTGATTTTTCAACGCTGGTCGCAGCCGTGAAAGCCGCCGGGCTGGTCGACACGCTGAACAGTGCCGGACCTTTCACCGTTTTTGCGCCCACCAACGCCGCATTTGATCGTTTGCCTGCTGGAACTGTTGCGTCATTGGTCGAACCGCGCAACCGGGCGACGCTGACCCGTATCTTGACCTATCATGTTCTGCCAGGCCGTATCATGGCCAGCGATGTGGTAAATGCCGTGCGTCAGGGTGGCGGCAGCGCTACCTTTACCACAGTGGCCAATGTCACGCTGACGGCGCGCTATAACGGCCATGGTCAGTTGATTCTGGTGGATCAAACCGGTGCTGAATCGCGCATTACTGCCACGGATATCAGCCAGTCCAATGGCGTCATTCACGTTATCGACAAGGTTGTCATGCCCGGCTGATCTCGCCCCTGATTAGCGTCTGCGCTGCCATTGCTGCCCGGTTTTAATCGGGCCGACATTGGAGCGCAGACGCTGGTTCGGGCATTTTCATGTCACCATGCGGAACAGCGTTTCCACCTGATCGGCCTCGTCCGCTGGCTTGTCCTTGCGGATGCGGCTGATGCGGGGAAAGCGCATGGCTAGGCCCGATTTGTGGCGTTTGCTGGTGTGGATGGAATCGAACGCGACCTCTAGCACCAACGTCTTCGCCACTTCGCGCACCGGGCCATAGCGGCTGACGGTATTTTGCCGCACGAACCGGTCGAGCCATTTCAGCTCTTCATCGGTAAAGCCCGAATATGCCTTGCCCACGGGGAGCAACTGGCCATCCGCGCTCCAGCAGCCAAAGGTGTAATCGGAATAGAAAGAGGAGCGTTTGCCGCTGCCGCGCTGGGCGTACATCATCACGCAATCGGCAACCAAGGGATCGCGTTTCCATTTATACCATAAACCAGTGCGCCGCCCCGCGACATAAGGGCTGTCGCGGCGTTTGAGCATCACGCCCTCAATCGCGGCATCGCGCGCGCCATCGCGAATTTCGGCGAGATTGGTAAAGTCGCGGGCATCGAGGATCGTTGACAGGCCAAAGCGGTCCTGCGGCAATTTGGGCACGAACGCTTCCAGCCGCCGCCGCCGCTCGGCCCAGGGCAGGGGGCGCAAATCATCCTCGCCATCGAACAGCAGGTCGTAAAGTCGCACAAAGGCAGGATAATCCGCCTGCATCTTGGCCGACACGGTTTTGCGCCCCAGCCGTTGTTGCAGCGCGTTGAAACTGGCCGCCTCGCCGCCTTGATGGTCACCGCGTACCAGCAATTCGCCATCGGCAACGCCAATCCCAGTGAAAGCAGCGGCGATTTCGGGAAAGGCGCTGGTGATTTCCTCGCCGCCCCGGCTGTAGAGCCGCGTTTGCAGACCGTTGGACGCGATCTGGATACGGATGCCGTCCCATTTCCATTCGGCGACATAGTCGTCGAGCGAGACGATCAGGTCTTCCAGCGGATGCGCCAGCATGAATGGGCGGAACGCGGCGGTGCTGGCCGGATCAGGGCGCGGGCCAGTGCCTTCACCCCATGCAAACAGGGGCGCAAAGGGGGGCGTAAGGCCATGCCAGACCTCCTCTACATCATCGACATCGAGCGCGAACGCCTGCGCGAAAGCCGTCTTGGCCAATCGCGCCGACACGCCAACACGCAGCCCGCCAGTAGCGAGTTTAAGCAGCGCATAGCGGCTGTCCGGGTCCATCCGATCCAGATAGTCGGCCAGCAGCGCCGGGGCGGCCTGGCGGCTGGATGCCATCAGCGCATCGATGACGCTGGCCAGCGGAAAATCCTCTGGCTCCATGGCGCTATCCGGCCAGATCAGCGCCACCGTTTCCGCCGTATCGCCCACAAAGTCGCGGCTGAGGCGGAACAGTATCGGATCGACCCGCGCCTCCGCCATCGCCCGCACTGCGCCTGATTTGACGCCTGTCAGGTCCAGATCGCCGGTCAGCGCCGCCAGCGCCCAGCCGCGATCAGGATCGGGCGTGCTTGCCAAATAGTCGGCAATCAGCGCGATTTTGGCATTGCGGCTATTGGTATAGACCAGCCGGTCGATGAGCGTGGCAAAGGCTTTCACCCGTCATCCTCCCCGTCATCATAGCCAATCAGCGCCAGCGCCCGCGCCTTGATCTGATGCAATACGCACCAGTGCAGCAGCGCCTCTTCCGCGCCATGCGTGATCCACACTTCGCGCGGAGCGACCTCGCGGATGGTGCTGGTCAGTTCGTCCCAATCGGCATGATCGGAAATGATCAGGGGCAGTTCGACGCCGCGCTGCCGCGCGCGCTGGCGCACTCGCATCCAGCCCGATGCCATGGCGGTGACGGGATCGGGCAGGCGGCGGCTCCACCGATCATTGAGGGCAGACGGCGGAGCAAGAACCACATGACCGCGCATCGCATCCTTGGGTGCATCGGCCACCGGGCGCAGGTCGCCAAGTTCAACGCCAAAGTCGCGGTACAGCGCGCACATTTTTTCCAACGCGCCGTGCAGATAAATCGGCCTGTCATGGCCCAGCGCGCGCAGCTCGCCAATCACCCGCTGCGCCTTGCCTAGCGCATAAGCCCCCACCAGCACACAGCGGTCTGGTTCGTCATCAAGCGCGGTCAGCAGCTTGCCAACCTCATGGGCCGTTGGCGGATGACGAAACACCGGCAGGCCGAACGTCGCCTCGGTAATGAAGATATCGCAGGGCACGATTTCAAACGGCGCACAAGTGGGATCGGCCCGGCGTTTGTAATCACCGGTTATGACCACCCGCTCACCATCATATTCCATCAGGATTTGCGCGCTGCCCAGCACATGGCCCGCAGGGTGAAAGGAAAAACGTACGCCGTTAATGGTGACATCGCCGCCATAGGGGACGGCGAAGGATTCTCCCGCGCTGCCATAGCGCAATTCCATGATCGCCAGCGTTTCGGGCGTGGCATAGACCTGACCATGGCCGCCGCGCGCATGATCGGCATGGCCATGGGTAATCAGCGCGCGCGATACGGGCCGGGCGGGATCAATCCACGCATCGGCGGGGCGGATATAGACCCCATGCGGGTGTGCTTCGATCCAGTTTGTAGCCATATTGGCCTATATGGGTGAGGGGAGGGATTGTTCCAATGGGTGCCCCATCTACCACTTCGTCATGCTGAATTTATTTGTGCAAGCACGCCTGCGGCTCCAGCATCCATCGGGAGCAGTTATCAGGTGTTAGAATACAATTATGGGCTAGCCCGCAGGCATTTCACAACGCTGGTTGCCGCTCTGGATGGACCCTGAAACAAGTTCAGGGTGACGAAAAACTACTTTACGCCGCCCGGCGCAGTTCCAGTTCCATCCGGCTCCAGATTTCCACCAGCGCCTGAGTCAGCTCGGTCATCATCGCTTCATTGTTATTGGGGCCGGGGGTAAAGCGCAGCCGCTCGGTGCCGCGCGGCACGGTGGGGTAATTGATCGGCTGCACATAGACGCCATATTCGGCGAGCAGGATGTCGGCGATACGTTTGGCTTTGATCGGATCGCCGACCATCAGCGGCACGATGTGGGTGACGCTGTCCATCACCGGCAGCCCGGCTTCGGCAAAGCTGTGCTTGAGGAATGCGGCTGCGGCCTGTTGGCCATCGCGCTCAACCTGCGATTCCTTCAGATGCCGCACGCTGGCCAGCACGCCCGCGACCAAAACCGGTGACAGCGATGTTGTGAAGATAAAGCCCGGTGCATAGGAGCGGATCACGTCGATGATGACGCGGTCGGCGCTGATATAGCCGCCCATCACACCGAACGCTTTGCCCAGCGTACCCTCAATGATGGTAACGCGGCTGGCGACCTCGTCACGCTCGGTAATGCCGCCGCCGCGCGGGCCATACATGCCAACGGCATGCACTTCGTCGCAATAGGTCAGCGCGTTATATTTGTCGGCCAGATCACAGATGGCGGCGATGGGGGCAATGTCGCCGTCCATCGAATAGACGCTTTCAAACGCGATCAGCTTGGGCTGATCCTCAGGGTCAGCGGCCAGCAATTCTTCCAGATGCGCCAGATCATTGTGCCGCCAGACGCGCTTTTCACAGCCCGAATTGCGGATGCCCGCGATCATCGATGCGTGGTTGAGTTCATCGGAATAGATGATGCAGCCGGGCAGAATCTTCCCCAAGGTGCCAAGCGTAGCTTCGTTGGAAATATAGCCTGAGGTAAACAGCAACGCCGCCTGCTTGCCGTGCAGATCGGCCAGCTCTTCTTCCAGATCGATGTGATAATGCGTGTTGCCGCCGATATTGCGGGTGCCGCCAGAGCCTGCGCCCACATCGTGCAGCGCGTCTTCCATGGCGGCAATAACCTTGGGATGTTGACCCATCGCCAGATAGTCGTTTGAGCACCAGACCGTGATCGGCTTTGGTCCGTTATGCCCCGCAAAGCAGCGGGCGTTGGGAAACGCGCCTTTGTTGCGCAGAATGTCGATAAACACCCGGTACCGACCTTCTGTGTGAAGCCGGTCAATGGCCTGTTCGAACACCTGATTATAATTCACGAGTCTCTTACCCCGGTCGTGATGGCAGGCCGCAACCGCAGCGCCATTTCATGGCAGATGCCGCGCTTTTCCTCCCCGCCCGGCGTCTTGACCCGGCCAAATACTATTTTCGTGATGCAAAGGCCAGTGCGAACCATTCGCAATGGGGTGGGCGTTTTGTCCTAGGACCGCAGGCTTTCAAACCGGGTGAGGCCATAGCGGGCCAGCGCAGCGCGATAGGGCGTGATCGGTTCGAGATCGCCGCTGGTGACGAAAATGCCCTCAACAGGTGCTTCCGGCCAAGCCTGACCTTGCGTGAGAAACGCAATCCGCCGCGCAATGCCCGCCGAACCATCGATAAACTGCACCTGTTGATCGCCAAATGCCGTCGCCAGTTCCTTGGCCACCAGCGGAAAATGCGTACAGGCCAGAATAACGGTATCGATGCGCTCGCCACCCGGCTGACTGGTCATGCCGCGCACAGCGTCGCGGATGATATCCATATCCACCGCATCGCCGCGCAATTTCGCCTCGGCCGCATTGACCAGATCGGGCGCACCATGGCGGATCAGGGTCGTGCCAGCGCCAAATTCAGCATGCAGCCTGTCAACATAAGGCTGGCGAATAGTGGCCTGTGTGCCCAGCAATCCGATGACGCCGGTCTTTGTCATCGCGGCGGCGGGCTTGACCGCCGGCACTGTGCCGACCACCGGCAGATCCAACGCGCTACGCACATGGCCTAACGCGATGGTCGAGGCCGTGTTGCAGGCAATTACCGCCAGACGCGGGCGATAGCGTTCGACCAAGCGGCCCAGCAAGGCGGGCACGCGCGCCGCCACTTCGGCCTCGCTTTTGGTGCCATAGGGCATGCCGGCATAATCGGCGGCATAGACAATCGGCGCTTGCGGCAGCAGCGCCTGTGCAGGTCCGAGCACGGACAGGCCGCCAACGCCGGTATCGAGGAAAAGCACAGGGGCGTCGGGGGAGGGAAATGCGTCCATATCGGATCAGGCATCTAGCGGCGGCGACGATTTCGGGCAAGCGGAGTGATTGACCTTGGCCAAGCGATGCCCGAAAGTAATGGGCAAAGGCGCACCCTTGTTTCAACGCCAAAGGACCGGTTCATGCACAATGCGATTCTCATCCTGCTTGGCTATATTCTGGGGTCGATCCCCTTTGGCCTGCTGTTGACGCGGCTTGGCGGCGCAGGCGATTTGCGCAGCATTGGTTCCGGCAATATCGG
>JBGSTI010000356.1:0-1975 GCA_041736605.1 Sphingomonadaceae bacterium | reverse complement strand
CGGCGGGCGCGATTGCCGCGCGGCATCTGAAGGGTCCGGCGGCGCGGTCCTTTTGGCCCTATCAGGGGCTGGTCTGGCGCTTAACAAGGGATACGCGCGCCGGTTGGCTGGATGGCGAACCGCTACTGATCCAAGTCGTCGATAATGTGCTGACCCCCGAAGAGCTCGCGCGTCTGACGGGCACATTGCGCGCCCTCCACATTGCCCGCGCACCCTATGCCGAACAATCGGTGCGCGGCGGCACGCAGACCGACCGGCATCTGTTTTTCAATCCCGATCCGGTGATTCAGCACGCCCGCAGCGCGATGGATGCGGCGGTGCAGAATTATGTCCGCGCTTTGCCCGCGCCCGATCCATCGCACCCGTTATTGGGGCCAAACCGCCATGCGCCGGTGCTGTATGAAGGCAGCTGGTCGGTGCGTCTCTCTCCCCAAGGCTTTCACAGTTGTCACACCCATAATCGCGGCTGGATCAGCGCGGTGCTCTATGTCGATGCGCCCGATGGGTCCGATCTTGGCGCGCCGCCTGCGGGCCATCTGGGCCTTGGCACGCCGCCGCCCGAATTGGGGCTGAACCTTGCTGCCTATGATCATGTTGCGCCGCTGCCGGGCCGACTAGTGCTGTTCCCCTCGCACATGTGGCATGGCACCGTGCCGTTCGCGGCGGGTGAGCGGCTGACCATCGCGTTTGATGTGGCGATTCCACAGGGCTGATTTTCCCCTCCTGTACCCCGGCGAAAGCCGGGGCCCAGTTCCGACCATTCCTCTGTGATGCAACCTGCGAAACTGGGCCCCGACTTTCGTCGGGGTACGGGCTTTTCCCGCGTAAATTCCTTTCCCCATTTCCCCAAGCGCGCAAAACCCGTTATGGCCGCGCCGATGCTCGCCGATCCGCTCTCCATCCTGCATGATACCTTTGGTTTCCCGGCTTTTCGCGGGGTGCAGGGCGATGTGGTGGCGCGCACCTTGGCGGGGCAGCACACGCTGGCGATCATGCCCACGGGCGCTGGCAAGTCGCTCTGCTATCAATTGCCGGCCCTGGCACGGCCCGGCTGTGCGATTGTTATTTCGCCGCTGATTGCGCTCATGCATGATCAATTGCGCGCCGCTCGCGCCGTTGGCATTCGCGCCGCCAGCCTCACCTCGGTCGATGGCGATTGGCGCGAAACGCAGGACCGGTTGCTCGCCGGAGAGCTGGACCTGCTTTATGCCGCGCCCGAACGCGCCAGTGGCGAGGGCTTTCGCAATTTGCTGCGCCGCGCCCAGATTGCGCTGTTTGCGATAGACGAGGCGCATTGCGTATCCGAATGGGGGCATGATTTCCGCCCTGATTACCGCTTGCTGCGCGGGCTGCTCGATGAATTTCCGGATGTGCCGCGTCTGGCGCTGACCGCCACTGCCGATGCGCATAGCCGTCAGGATATCTTGCACCAACTGGGCATCCCGGCAGAGGGCATGATCCTGGCCGGATTTGATCGGCCCAATATCCGCTATGCTGTGCACACGCGCGACGGCTTGACCCGGCAGATTGGCGATCTGGTGGCCGCCAATCCGGGGCCGGGGATCATCTATGCACCCACGCGCAGCGCAGTGGACAAGCTGTCCGAACTGTTGGGCCGTGATGGTCGCCGCCCCGTGCGCCCCTATCATGCCGGGTTGGAGCCCGACGTGCGCGCCGCCAATCAGGCCGCATTTATCGCCAGCGAAGATATGGTGATGGTGGCAACCATCGCGTTTGGCATGGGCATTGATAAGCCCGATGTGCGGTTCGTAGCCCATGCGGGCCTGCCCAAATCGATCGAGGGCTATTATCAGGAAAGCGGGCGTGCGGGCCGCGATGGCGAACCGGCCGAAGCGCATCTGTTTTGGGGCGCCGAAGATTTCACCCGTGCGCGTCAACGCCTCCATGAGGTAGAGGAAAGCCGCCAGCCGGGCGAGCGCGCGCGGATCAGCGCGCTGGGTGCCTTGGTGGAAAC
>JBGSTI010000349.1:0-5615 GCA_041736605.1 Sphingomonadaceae bacterium | reverse complement strand
GTCCTGTCTGTTCTTGTAAAACCTGTCCTTTGCTATCGCCGATACTGGTTAAGAACCGCTTAACTTTAGCGGCCTTTCACAGACGAAATGACACCGGGGTCAGGCATACCGAAATTCTGCGCCATCAAGGTTGATCAGCGGCAATTCATCGCGTTCGCGCCAATAATCCTGATTGTGCTGCCATTCGGGCTTGTCACCGCGCCGGGGCATCAGGTGGATCGACCGCATCAGATAACCGGGATTGAAGTTATCGGCATCAATCCATGGTTTCAGCTCCATGGCCTGATCTTCATCTCGCAGCACGGTTTCCACCCGCTGCACGCCCTTGGCATCCATATGGTTGAGCAACTTGCACACGAAATCACCGACAAGATCGACGCGCAGTGTCCAGCTGGCGCGGAAATAGCCGAAAATCCACGCCATATTGGGCGCGCCGGTAAACATCATGCCGCGATAGGTAACCGTCTGCGCCCAATCGACAGGATCGCCATCCACGGCAAAGGGAATATCGCCCAGCACCGATAGGTTGAACCCGGTGGCGGTAACAATCACATCCGCCTCCAGATGCGCACCAGATGTCAGCTGAATACCTGTGGCTGTGAACCGCTCTATCTGATCAGTCACCACGCTGGCCTTGCCCGCCGCCAGCCCTTGGAACAGATCGCCATCGGGCAGGAACGCCACACGCTGTTGCCATGGGCGGTATCGCGGCGCGAAATGGGTTTCGACATCGAAATCCGGCCCCAGAATGTCTTGCGCCGCGGCCATCAATTCCGCCTTCACCACCTCTGGTTCGGTCAAGCAGCGGCGAGTCATCATTTCCTGATCATAGGAAATCTGCTGGCGCACCACGCGATGGACGGTTTCCTCGTCAATGCCGATTTCGTTCAGGCGATTGGCCAGTTCGTTCTCGTTCTTGTTGGGAAAGAAATAGGTGGGTGACCGCTGGAGCAAGGTCACATGGGCGCACTGATCCGCAATGGCGGGAACCAGTGTCGCCGCCGTTGCGCCCGATCCGATTACGATCACGCGCTTGCCCGCCAGATCGGCCTTTTCCGGCCAGGTCTGGGGATGGATGATCTCACCCCCAAAATCGGCCATGCCCGGCCATTCGGGGGTGTAGCCCTGATCATGGTTATAATAGCCTTGGCGCATCCACAGGAAATTGGCTGTCACCTGCCGCGTCTGGCCATGATCCTGATCGGCCACATCCAGTGTCCATACATTGTCTGCGCTGGACCATTGGGCAGCCGTAATTTTCTGGCGATACTGGATATGCGGTGCCAGATCATTTTCGTCGATCACCGCGCTCATATAGCGCAGGATTTCCGCCTTGCTGGCAATCGGCGCACCGACCCATGGTTTGAACCGATAGCCAAACGTATACAGGTCGCTGTCAGATCGGATACCGGGATAATCATGCGTCAGCCAGGTGCCGCCAAAACTGTCCTTGGCCTCCAATATCGCATAGCTTTTGCCCGGACACTGGTTTTGCAAATGCCACGCGGCCCCGATGCCGGATATGCCCGCACCGATGATGATGACATCAAAATGATCTGCCTGTTCGCCTCTGGCCATATCCAATCTCCTGTCCCGCCGTGCCGCGGATTTGGCTGCAGGATGGACAAGGGATTAGGCGCTGTCACGCCCTGATCATTGATAGGCATCAAAAAAATCCAGTGGTTCAACCGGATAAAGGACGCTCTTAAATTTGCGTCGTTACGGAAAGGCGGACAAAGCGACCATATTCGCGAAGCCGCGATTCTGAAAAAGCCACCGGGCCATCGCGGCGATTTTCATATACCGTGCGGTTAAAGCCATCGCGCGTATCGAGCAGATTTTCAAATGACGCCCGCACAGTGAACCCGGCCAAATTCTTGTGCTCGACATAGGCACCCACAAAGGGACGACTTTCATATTCATATTGATATTCGCTCAGGCGAAAAACCGGCGCATATTGGGCGTTGAAAAAATCCACCCCCCATGCCCATTGCGTGCGCGGCACGTCATGGCGGAATTTCAGCTCGATATTATGATCCTCCGCCCCGCTGACATCGCGCCATTCGCCCGTCAACGGATCGGCAACGCGGTTGCGCCGAAAGGTCAGATTGGCGTCCAGCTTTGCGCCCTTCCAGCCCAGCGGATCAAACTGGATCGTTGCCTTTGAACTCACGCGCCAGAAATGCGCGACAGGCAAATTGCCCTGCCCCTCGGTGGTAGCAGAGAGCGGCACCTGATCGACAATATCGGAAAAACGAGCATAGGCGAAAGCCAGCGAGATATTGCCGAATGCGCCCAGATCGCGCACGCCCTCAATCTGCGTGCGCCAAACCTGTGGCGGCACCAGACGGGCATTGCCGCTATTGCCATTTTCATTGGCCAGATCGACCGAGCTGGCGAAATCAAAGAAATCCAGCTGATCGACGCGGCGTTGAAATTCGGCGTTCAGGGTAAAACGTTTGCCCGGCTTCCAAACAAAGGCCACCTTGCCCTTGGGCCGCACATATTGGCGCGTCAGATCGAGCGGCGCGGTTTGCGAAATCTGGCTATATTCCGCGCCGATATTGGCCTGCATCGTCAAGTTGCTGGCCAAGGCGCGCCCATAAGTAACGATCAGGTCAGCGCGCTTTTCATTGACGCTGGTTTGCTCTCCACCAAAGATTTCAGGGCGATAGCTGCCATCGGCCTGCAACCGTCCCAGCTGTGCCTCGACATCAAGGAAATTATACGCGCCCTCAAGCGCGATCTGCCAGTCATTACCATTGGCGCTTTTCCAAGAATACTCACCGCGCAGGATGCTTTCGCCCTCATCGGCGACTTGCGCAAAGCGGCTGCCGCGCAGACCGCCATTGGCGCGATCAACAGTAAAGCGGCTGACCGTGGGGCTATGTTCCAGCCGTTGCAGGCCGATCAGCTTCAACCGGCCGCCGCCAAGGGCAAATTCATAATCGCCGCCGCCTTCAAAATTCCATTCATTCTCGCGAAACTGCGATAGTTCACTCACGGCACCGAATACCGGCTGGACCGATGTGGATTCCACCCGTTCCTTATACCGAAAGCTTTGCCCGGCGGCGTTGAGATTGAGGATATTGCCGTTGCTAGCAGTGCGGTTCAGCGTGGCGCTCAGCTTGGGTCCATCAACATTGAACCGCGCATCTTCATCGCGCACAAACAGCAAGGCACTATTGGCATCGCGGACAAATTCCGGGCCCCAATTGCCGCTGCGATTCTGATCATTGTTGAGCGATATCTTGACAGTATTGCGCCCGACCTTGCCGGTCCACGACACTTCGCCATTCAGCCAATTGGTTTCCAGCCGCTCGCGAAAGCGCGGACGCCAGGCGACTGTGATCGTGCTGCCGGTCGATTTGGTCAACACATTGGCGACCCGGCCGGTCAGCCCCGGAATGTTGAGCGTCGCGCCATCGACAATATCGATGCGGGTCACATCGGCGGCAGTGATGCGTGACAGGGTGGTTGCGGCATCGGTGGACTTGGTCGCCACACGCTCACCATTGATCAGCACATTTTCCCGCGCCGAACCCAGCCCGCGATTGCCGCCATTGTTCACCGATTCAATCGTGAAACCGGGCAATTGGCTGACCATGTCCAGCGCAGTGCGCGGTGAAAAACGCGCAAAAAACTCTGGCGGATAGCTTTCGTCAGTTGATGCTGGAACGGGTGCTTCGGCGTCTGGCGTGGCAGCGGCCTGATCCTGCGCCATGGCGGGCGATGCAAAGGCCACTGCTGTCAGAGCCAGCACGCTGGCCCCGTTCATCCACCCACGCATAACATCTCCTCCGCACCGCTAACTGTATTGTTTGGGCAATACAGGAAATGGTCGCAATGGCAATCGGATTCACCCCGATTTTGCCACCGCCGGACGCAGGGGGATCACAACATATATTTCATCTTGATCGTCTGGCTGACCGTCGCCGCGCCAACGGCAAAGCTTGCGCTCTTGAACTTGGGCGGACCAAAGCTGATCTTGGGATTGCGCGAAAAACCAAAGCCTTCGCGCGGCATCATCACGCGGGTATCCAGCTTGCCATTGCCATTTTCGTCATGGATCAGCGATATCGCATATTGCCCCTGTGCAGGCGCGGTCAGGCGGAAACTCGCGGCCTGTGCCGTTGTAAACTCGGCCTTGATTGATTTGGCGTCCTTGCTGCAATCGGGGAAAGCCGCAGCATTGTTGGTCAGGCACACCAGCACCCGGCCCTTAGCATTGCGCAGGCCCTCGATCTTGACCTCAATCGTCGTGCCCGCCGCTGCCTCAGCGCGTTGGTGCGCGATGGTCGTCGAAACGCCCAAGGCCAAGATCAGTGCCGCAAAGCCGGTCCCAGAAACGGAAGTATAGGCCATAATTTCCCCGATATTTGTCATGATGATGCTGATGATGCGTTGCGGTTATCAGCCATTGGCCCAACCGACCCTGAACGACAAAGCGGGGAAACATTTCCCAGCCCATATGATTGGTGACGCCCATCAGCGTCATGATGAACAGCACCAGGCCCAGCACCGATACATGCACGGGCACGAAGAACACCAAAACCGGCACCACAAAGGCGCCGGTCAGCGCCTCCCAAAGGTGAAAACTCATCGCTGCCCATGCGGTGGGCGGGCGGCTTTCATGATGCACGGCATGGGCGATACGGAACAGGCGCGGCTGATGCATCCAGCGGTGCGTCCAGTAAAACCAGGTGTCGTGCAGGAACAGATAGACGAACAGCGATACCGGCAGCCACCAGATCGGCATAGCATTCACATCTGTATAAATCTGCGTCCAACCGCGATTTTGCCAGCCCCAGGCGACAATCCCCGCCGGAATGCCATAGATGCCCGCGCTGGCCAGGCTCCACGCAATCTCGCGTCGCATCTGCCGGTCCAGCCCCTGATACAGGCCGGGGCGCACGCGCTTTGTGGCCCATGCAAAGATCCCACTGACCGCCAGATAGCGGCCGCCGACGATCAACGTCATGATCAGGGCGGCGAATAGCGCGGAGAATATGGGTTGCGACATGCAATGCGCTTTAGAGCAGGTGCGCAGGCTTGGCCAGATGGCGTTTCAAGCAAAAGGGGCCATGCCGCAGCATGACCCCTTCCCCCACCCCAAGGGTCGCTTCCGGGATGGAACTCTAGATCAAAACTCCCCAGCCACACCCACGCGCGCCGCAACATCGCGGCTGCCGCCATAGGACACGCCGCCAGTGACCGCGAAGGGCGTATCGCTGTCAATCCGGTGCGCCATCGACAGGCTGAACGCCCATTCGCCGTGATAGGTCGCGGTATTGGCGGTATAGCTGGTCTTGCCCGGTGCCGAAGGGAATGGCGCAGGCGCCATGGAAACGGCCACGGCAATGCCGCGCTCGGCGCTTTTGCGATTGAAATCGACCAGATCGAACAACACGTCCTGATTGCCCTGCAAGGTGGCAATCTGGCCGCTATGCAGCGCCGTCAGGCTTTGCAGGCTGGTGATGGCGGTCCCTTGCGCGGTGCTGCTGCTTTGCAGCGCGGCGATGGCGGGACGGATGCTGGTATCCCGGCCAACCGTGCCGCTGACGTCAACCGTCATCACGTCCGTAGCGCCCGTCTGCGACCGCGTGCTGGCGGCG
>JBGSTI010000348.1:0-8290 GCA_041736605.1 Sphingomonadaceae bacterium | reverse complement strand
GGTCACACGGTTCATCCGGTTGGTTTCAATAGTGCGCAGACGTCGCTGGATAGGATAGACTCAGATGGCAATTAGTATGGGCGGCGGCGGGGAAGAAGCCCCGATGTCAGACATCAACACAACGCCTCTTGTGGACGTTATGTTGGTGCTGCTGATTATCTTTCTTATCGCCATTCCAGTGGCCATTCAGACCATCGAAGAAATGGAAATTCCCATTCTTCCGTCCGAGGAATCGGATGCCAAGGTTGAAAATGTGCTGCTGTCGGTGACGACAACAGACGCAGCAGGCCTTAGCCCCGGCGAAGACGGCTATGCCGGTGCCGACCGTGGTGGCCAGTGCCGCGTTTATTTCAACAATATCGAAGCGGTCGGTTCGCAGGAACTGTATGACAAGGGCTTCCAGCGTCTTGACGCGATCGTAAAGCGCGAAGGCGGCCCGGAAAATATCGATCCTGAAAAGATCCCTGAAGTGCAGATTCGTTCGGACGTGAATGCGCCGTGGAAGTGCATTGCAGGCGCAATCTATCAGATGCAGGCTGCGGGCTATCCGCGCGTTGGCTTCATCTCCAACCCGGTTGATCCGGGCTGATCGAGCCGCCTTTCCGATGATGGGGTTTCGGCCCCATCATCTGACAATATTATCCGGGCACAGGCTATCTGGTCCGCTCGGTTGAAAACAGGAGTAGCTTGAAATGGCAATGAGTGGCGGCAAGGATGATGGCCAGCCGATGATGGAAATGAACACGACGCCGTTGATCGACGTCATGCTCGTGCTCCTCATCATGTTCATCATCACCATTCCGGTCCAGACCCACGCCGTGGCTATCGACCTTCCGGTGGCTTCACCACCCTCACCTGATAAGGTCATTGACCCGATCAAGAACAAGTTGGTGATTACGCCGAGCAATGAAATCCTCTGGAACGGCAAGACGACGTCTCCGGGCGAGTTGGTTTCCTTGTTGGCATCGACCAAGAACATTAATCCGGAACCGGAACTTCAATTCCAGCCGGAGGAATTTGCCCAGTATGAACTGGTCAATCAGGTTCTGAAGATCATCAAGGAATCGGGCGTTTCGAAGTTCGGCTTTGTCGGCAACGAACAGTTCCGCACCTTTGAAAAGGGTCCGGTCAACGGCATGTGATCCGATAAGATTTGTTCAAACACAAAAGGGCTCGCATCGCAGGATGCGGGCCCTTTTTGTTTGGCGATGCGCGCGGGAAATGGTGGCAGAGTTTGCAGGGACAATTCGGGCGTTCGTAGCATGAGTACCCCGGCGAAAGCCGGGGCCCAGAAGCGTCACAATCAAGAAGTCATGCGGATATCCGCTGGACCCCCGCGTTCGCCGGGGAACAGAAATGCGATAATTCGGAAAGATGGCGGTCGGCCGATTTCGGGCTGAGTTTCAAACGCTGAACGACCCATTTGAAAAACCCGCCGCTCCAAATGCAAAGGGGCGCGAATGGCATTCCCCCCGAAACACCATTCGCGCCCGCAATGCTGGCAGGCCAAAGCCCGCCAAAGCGACCCTGAGGCGTCGCGGATAAACGCGCCGCCACCCAGGACTCCAACGCACGGCCACTTGCCCCCACATAGGGCCGCCGGGACAGATAGCTTGTGATTCCCATATCTGACGCGCAGATATCCAGAATCACTTGCCTTGCAGCAAACTGTGACACATTGCTGATACCAACAATGCAAAGAACTTATCAATTGCAGGGCCAAAGCCCAATTGAGCTCAATGATGATGTGCGGGCTCGGCTGATAGCGGCTGCGCAAATCCGCCATTTCACCCATGGCCAGTTCATCCAGCATCAGGGTGATCGTCATTATGGCCTATGGTATGTCATTGACGGGTTGGTTGTCAGCGGCCGATTTGGTCGCAATGGCCGATTTGTCGCGTTTGCTGTCCTTGGTCCGGGTGACCTGGTTGGCGAGGCAGCCTGTTTTGCCGATATTCCCCGGCAGTCCGATTTGATTGCTGAAGGCGCGGTGCGGGTCGCCTGGCTTGACCGCGCGGCAGCAATTCGTTTGATGCGTGAACATCCCGACCTTGCCGTGCTGCTCTTAAAATCTTTGGGCTATCAATTGGCGATGGCGCTGAACCGGCTGGCGCAGGCCCATGATCAGCCAAGTGATGTCCGTCTTGCACGTCACCTCATCGAATTGCCCGCGTCTGATGATGGTGACGTTACGATTACGCAGCAGGAAATGGGCGACCTGCTGGGTCTATCGCGCGTAACCTTGGGGGCGGCATTGGCCAAACTCCAGTCGGAACAATTGGTAGAACGGGGTTATGGCAAAATACGGATACCTGATCGTGCGCGGCTGGCAAAATGGGTGCAGGACCGATTGAACTGAACGCCCTAGCGCACATAACCCTTGTCGGTCAGGCGTAAGGTGCGCAAATCAACGCCCAGCTCCTGAACCAACAGCGCGCCCATCGAATCGGTAAACTGTTTCAACGTTGCCGGATCACCCGTCGAAATGGCCGTATCGAGCGCAAAGGCGATCACTGTCGCGCTGAGGATCATGTTATCGCTAACCCGCTGCCGTTCGGCGTCGGTGCGCGGCAATTGTTCGGGATTGAGCGCCAGCAGATGGGCCAATTGGTTGCGCAGGCCGACCGCCTGTGCCGGTGTCGGCTCGCTGATCTTACCCAAAGCGGCGTCGCGCAGCGTATCGAGCATGATCGCGGTGGTATCGGCCAGATTGCTGGTATTCAGGCCATATTTCGCAACCGCCCGATCTACCTCGACAAACACATCCACCTGTTGAAACAGCGCGCGGATGGTGGGGCCAGTTGCGGGATCATTCGCCTCTAGCTGGGCAAAGAATTCGGCAACGATCTGCTGGCGCAAGGCCGATGAAGGCCGGAAGGTCATGCTGCGCACAAGGGCGGCGGTTTCGGCGCGCGCGTCGCTGCCCTTGCCGCGCCCACCGGTTACCATGCCACCTTCGGGCCGTGCGATCATGGCTGAAAATGACGACAAAGGCAGGCCGGTCAGGCCCGGCATATTGCTGGTTGGCTTGGCGCTGCTGGTGCCTGTCACAGGTGCTACTGGCGCTGTCTGCGTTGCCACTGGAAAGGGCGCAGGGGCCGCGAGCCGCGCCACATTCTCGCGGGCCAGCGTGGCATAGGTTCCGGCGGGATAGCGGGCCAGATAATCGCGATAGGCCGCTGCACTATTGGCATTGAGCGTCCCCTGCCAAAACAGGGCCTCGCTGGCGGCATCGGAAATCGTCACGGGCGACGGCGCAATGGCCAAAGATTGCGCAGGCGGCACGAAATAGAAGGCGATGCTCGACAGCGATCCATAGGTAAACGGCTCCTGGCTGCGCCCGGTTACTTTCATCACATCATCGCGAACCGCGCGGAACAACAGGCTGATTTCCAGCCCCGGTTCGGTAATCCGCTTGGCCAGCGCGCTGGCAAAGGGGCTGTTGACCCCGCTGCCATCCGCCGCCGTTGCGCCCGCCTTGGCGGCATAGACCACCAATGTCTCGCCCTCTGGCTCCACTGCCGCAAGGCCGCGCCCAACCGAACGTGTGGCCGATGTTTTGGCCATGCTGGCGACAAAGGGATTGTTGCGGCAGGCATCCAGAATGACGATTTTCAGCCGCGCGCCCTCAACCATCAGCATGGCGGTGTCGAGCCGGACGCCCTCCACCTCCAGATCGCGGTCGCGCGCCAGCCGTGCATCGGCGGGGATCAGGTAATTCTGCCCGCCCACTTCCATGCCATGTCCGGCATAGTAAATCAGCGCCACATCCGCGCCATCGGCCAGCTCGCTGAATTCGCGCAAGGCCACTTCCATCTGGGTCTTGCCCAGATTGACCAGCACATTGACCTGATCGAACCCGGCTTCCTCCAGCGAGCGGGCGACCAGCCGCGCATCATTGGGCGGATTTTTCAGCGTTCCGGCATGGGCATAGGTGCCATTGGCAACGACCAAAGCCACCCGCCGCGCCTCTGCCGCCGGAGCAAAAGTGAACAACGCCAGCAATAGGGCAAGGATCGCCCACCAACGGGAGGTGACCATATTTGGCGCCATTTTGTCCATCTTTTGTCCCCCGCTAGCAGGGCTGTAACCCAGCCCTTGCACCTGCTTATCTTAAGGTTATAGCGGAGGCATGAAACCCGTAAATGTGATTTCCGGCACCGCCATCCCGTTTGGCGCGAAAAATGTCGATACCGATGTCATCATCCCGGCGCGCTGGCTGAAAACCATCAGCCGCAAGGGGCTGGGCGATGGCGCGTTTGAAAGCATCCGCGCGGTGCCCGGCAACATCTTTGACGATCCCCGACATGTGGGCGCACCGATCCTGATCGCGGGCGACAATTTTGGCTGTGGGTCAAGCCGCGAACATGCCGCCTGGGCGATTGACGAATTGGGAATCAAGGCGATTATCGCGCCCAGTTTTTCGGATATTTTTTCAGGGAACGCGTTCAAAAACGGCCTGCTCACGGTGGTACTGCCGCAAGAAGCGATTGACCGGCTGATGGAGGTCGCCACTACCGATCCGGTGACCATTGATCTGGAAAATCAGGTGGTCACCACGCCGTTTCAGGATCGGTTTGAATTTCCCATCGATCCGTTCCGCAAGCATTGCCTGCTCAATGGCCTCGACGAAGTGGGCCTGACCATGGGCCAGGACGATGTGATCCGCGCGCATGAAGACCGGATGATGGCCAGCCAGCCCTGGCTGGTGCCAACGCCTTTGCCTGCCTGAATTCAGATTTTTTCGACTGGCCGGAAAACCGGCGGTTCCACCATCTTTGAGAGGAAAGCCCATGAAAGCCCTGTTGTCCACTGCTGTTGGCGGCCCCGAAAGCCTGACGTTGAGCGATGTCGATGCCCCGGTTGCGGGCGCGGGCGAAGTGATCGTCGACGTCAAAGCCTGTTCGATCAACTATCCTGACGTGCTGATTATTCAGGATATGTACCAGTTCAAGCCGCAGCGCCCTTTCGCACCGGGCAGCGAAGTGGCTGGCGTGATTTCCGCCATTGGCGAAGGCGTAACCGGCTGGGCGGTGGGTGACCGCGTGATCGCGCTGACCGGCCATGGCGGACTGGTTGAGCAACTGGCCGTGCCCGCAGACAAGCTGTTTCGCCTGCCCGATCATCGCAGCTTTGCCGAAGGATCGGCGCTGTTGATGACCTATGGCACATCGATCCATGCCCTCAAGGATCGCGGGCATATCAAGGCTGGCAACACATTGCTGGTGCTGGGCGCGGCAGGCGGCGTTGGTTTGGCCGCGGTGGAACTGGGCAAGGCCTATGGTGCGCGCGTGGTTGCTGCGGTATCGAGCGAGGAAAAGGGCGCGGCGGCCAAGGCTGCCGGGGCCGATGAGGTGGTTATCTATCCGCATCAGCCGCTGGACAAGGGCCAGTCAAAGGCGCTGGCCGATGCGTTCAAGGCCGCGTGCGGCCCCAATGGCGCGGATGTGATTTATGACGCGGTGGGCGGCGATTATTCCGAACCCGCCGTGCGCAGCGCCGCATGGGAAGGGCGTTTTCTGGTCGTCGGTTTCCCCGCTGGAATTGCGCGCCTGCCGCTGAACCTTACGCTGCTGAAAAGCTGTGATGTCTGCGGCGTATTCTGGGGCGCCTTTGCCGCGCGCGATCCCAAGGCCAATGCCGCCAATATCGCCGAGCTGTTTGCGCTGTGGGATGATGGCAAGATCAAGCCTTTGGTCAGCGAAACCTTTGCCTTTGCCGATGCGGGGCAAGCAATTGCCAAGCTGGGCAATCGCAATGCCATTGGCAAGCTGGTCGTCAAGATCGCCGATTGATTGGGCCATAGAATTGGCCATAGAATAGGGATGCGGGCTTGCTTGCGGCGGCCAGCCACCCTAAATCATAAATGAATTTCCACAGGCGCAAGGCCGCTGTTCCCCGGCGGCCCTCCCGCTTGCTCCTGCCAGATCCAAAGGACATAACATGACTGATTTTGCTGACCGCGAACGCGCCTTTGAAGCCAAATTTGCCCATGATGAGGAATTGCTGTTTCGCATCACCGCGCGCCGCAACCGTCTGGTCGGCGAATGGGCCGCCGAAAAAATGGGCCTGACCAAGGAAGAATCCGAAGCCTATGCCAAGGCGGTGGTGCAGGCCGATTTCGAAGAGGCGGGCGATGAAGACTTGGTACGCAAGCTGCTCGGCGACCTCACCAATGCCGGGCTTGATCTGGCCGAAAGCGATGTGCGCGCCGCCATGGACGCCAAGATGGTCGAGGCGCGCCGCCAGTTCATCGAAGCAAACTGAGGGCTATTTCCCATGGCCATGCAGGCAGATGAAATCGAAAGCTTGATAAAGGCGGCGTTCCCCGATGCGCAGGTTACCATTGATGACCTGCGCGGCGATGGCGATCATTATGCCGCCACGGTCAGCAGCGAGGCGTTTCGCGGGCTAAGCCGGGTTGCGCAGCACAAGGCGGTCTATGCCGCTTTAGGCGGGCGCATGGGCGGCACGCTGCACGCCTTGCAACTGACGACCAGCGTTCCCAATTGAGGACGTAATATCAGGCCATGACCGGCCTGACCCGATTTTCGAAAGGTAACTGCCATCATGACCGATCCTGTGCACCAACGTATCGCCGATATCGTCAACAGCAATGATGTGGTGCTGTTCATGAAGGGCACGCCGTTATTCCCGCAATGCGGCTTTTCCAGCCGGGCGATTGCGATCCTGGATCATCTGGGCGTGGCGTTTGAAAGCGTCGACGTGCTGCAAGATATGGACATCCGCCAGGGCATCAAGGGCTTTTCCGACTGGCCAACCATTCCCCAGCTTTACGTCAAGGGCGAGTTCCTCGGCGGATCGGACATCATGATGGAAATGTTTGAAGCCGGCGAATTGCAGGCGCTGATGGCGGAAAAGCAGGTGGCTGCGGCTGCGGAGTGATTGCTGTAACCCGGCGAAAGCCGGAGCCCAGCTTTTTGCCTAATGGCATCATTTGCGTTCGCGGACCGGTCGACTATGCTGGCCGCATGACTAACGCTCAGTTTGATAGCCGTTCTGTCGAAGAGCTATTTGAAGTCGCACTTCAGGCCGACGAGGATACCGGTTGGGATTCAATAATGGCTCTCCATTGGAGGGGGTCTGAAGAAGTGCTGGAACGCAGTATTGCTCTGACGCGTTCAAATGACCCTGTCTGGCGGGCACGGGGCGCAGACATATTGAGCCAGCTCGGTGTTCCAGAACGCACTTACCCGGACCAATGCCTCACCGCTGTTCTTACTCTACTCGCCGACGAGGCCGCCTTCGTCGTTTGCAGTGCGATCTACGCGCTGCACCACATCGACAGCTTGCAAGCAGCGCCACATATTGCTCCTCTTGCTAACCACTTGAACGATGACATTCGAGAGGCTGTGGCTTTCGGTTTGAACGGGGTCGACACCTCTAAAGCCCATGAAGTGCTGCTAAAGTTGATGAGGGATCGAAACACAGATGTTCGCAACTGGGCGACGTTCGGAATCGCTCGCCAAAGCGATATCGATAACTCTGATGTACGCTCTGCGCTCGTCGCAAATTTGGCCGATGCTGATGATGAAGTCCGCTACGAAGCAGCAATCGGCTTGGCGCGACGTCGCGATATTCGCTCGTTGAAGATTTTGAAGCAGCTGTTGCATGACGACCCAGACGACATTTTTGCGCGAGAGGCTGCTGGGATTCTTCTCGACTTTAGTGGAATTGAGACAGATACGGTTACGCTGCTCGGTGCCCTCCAAAGGCTTGACCGCTGGGGTAAAGGCTTCCCGTTCCGACAGGCGTGACGATCATTTTAATCGAGGTAAAGCCGCCATTCCGTTCTTCACGGCGGCAAACAGAACTGGACCCCGACTTTCGTCGGGGTCTATAATGTTTCGCACTACCCTTAAAGCACGACACCATAAAAAAAGCCCGCTCGGTTGAGCGGGCTTTTTTGGTCGGGGAGGCGGGATCAGGAGACCAATCCATTCCCGCCTCACGTAGACTGCGTCGGGATAGTTGTAACTATGCAGACTGCGTGCCAGTTTTGAAAAAAACATATAAATCAGTAAATTGGGTAGAGTTTCCCGATTTACATTTGCGCCATGTGTAAGGAAATTCGACAGCACCCGCATGCCGCCGAATTAAGGCTTTCCAGCCGCGCCGCTTTGCGACAGACAGGATGCCATGACAAACCCGATTGTGCCCGATAGACATCCGACGACTGGCGAGGAATTGCCCCCGGCGATTGATGCTGCAACGCTGATTGTGTTCCGCCAGCCCGATCCGGCCCATCCGCCCGAATTGCTGCTGGTCG
>JBGSTI010000359.1:0-3891 GCA_041736605.1 Sphingomonadaceae bacterium | reverse complement strand
CTGCCATCAGCGGCATGGCTTTCGGAAGAAACGGCAGACAATGATCAGCGGCTCAATCATGACCTTTTGTGGCTGGTCGATCCTATTGATGGCACGCGCGATTTTGTGCGCGGTCGGCCCGGCTGGGCTGTGTCGGTGGCGTTGGTGTCAAACAGCCGCCCGTTGATCGGTGTGCTGCACGCCCCGGCTCGCGATGAAATCTGGGTGGCGCAGGCAGGGCAGGGGGCGACGCTGAATGGCCGCGCGTTGGTTGCCAGCCAGCGGCAAGAGCTTCCCGGGGCGCGGGTGCCCGCCGATGCGTTGCCGCAAGTGGATAGCGATCTGGTGCCGGTGGAGCGGCCCAACAGCATTGCGCTGCGCATGGCGATGGTGGCGGATGATCGTGCCGATCTGGTTACCACGCTGCGTTGGGGCAATGAATGGGATATTGGCGCAGCGGCTCTGATCGCGCGTGAGGCAGGCGCGCAGGTCACCGATGCTCTGGGCCAGCCGCTTGCCTTTAACAAGCGCGATCCGCGTGCCTTTGGCGTGCTGGTCGCTGCCCCCGGCATCCATATGGCGGCCGTGGACCGATTGGCGGATAGGGCCAGCCGGATTGGCCTGACGCCGGGGCCGTAATTTCGCGCGAATCGCACCAGCGGTCAGGTTGAATTAAGCTCTGAATGTCATATAACTGCCATATGACCGCAACACCCACGCCACCTATGATTGCCGTATCCCCGACTGCTGCCGCATTGCGGCGGCATCCTGATGCGCCGTCGCTGGGGTTGCTGGCGGCAGAGCTTGGCTTTTTCACCAGCTTTGCGCGCGGTTCATTGGCGCAAAAGCGGTTGGCGCGGGCTTATGCCGACAAGGCTGATGGCCGTCCGATCATGCTGGTCCCCGGTTTCCTTTCAAAGCCTGCGCATATGTTTGTGCTGCGCAATGTGCTGACTGCCGCCGGGCATCCGGTGAGCGATTGGGGCATGGGCCGCAATCCCGGCATGTCGCAGGACTATCTGGATGGGCTGGTGGCCAACTTGGCCCGTGCTGCGGACCGCCATGGCCAAAAGGTGACATTGATCGGCTGGAGCTTGGGCGGAGTTTATGCGCGCGAGGCCGCCAAGCGCTTGCCTGATGCCATATCGGCCGTGCTGACTTTGGGCACGCCCTTTTCCGGTGATCCGCGCGCCAATAATGCGTGGCAAATTTATGAGCGGGTTGCAGGCCATGCCGTGGATGCGCCGCCGGTAGAGGGTGATCGCTCGGCCAAGCCGCCTGTGCCCACCATTGCCCTATGGTCGCGGCGCGATGGCGTGATCCCGCCACTGGCCGCGCGTGGGCTGGATAGTGAACGGGATCAGGAATTTGAACTGCCCTGTGGCCATATGAGCCTGTGCAGCCATCCTGATTCCATCGCCACAATTACCCGTGTTCTGGCCAGCTTGGCGATCAAAAACTAACGTAAATCAATCCTCTATCGCACCTGCACAATTTGGCTTGCAGCGGCTTGAGTTACATGCAAGCATGCCATCATAACGCAAGCAAAGACGGGGCGATGGCGACAGGCAGCGACGGATTTTTCGATGAAATGTTGGCACCCGATGGCACGGTGCGCGAAGCCTATGCGGATTATGCCGCCTGGCTGGATCAGCAGGAACGCAGCGACCTCGCCCGCAAGATGCGCGAGGCCGAGGATCTTTTCCGCCGCACCGGAATTACCTTCAATGTCTATGGCAGCGATGCCGCCGAAGAACGGCTGATCCCGTTTGATCTGGTGCCGCGCATCATCACGGGCCAGGAATGGCGCAAACTGTCCCGCGGGATTGAACAGCGGGTCAAGGCAATCAACGCCTTTCTGCACGATATCTATCACCGGCAGGAAATCGTCCGCGCCGGGCGGGTGCCCGAACGGCTGATCAGCGGCAATGAAGCCTTTGTGCCACAGATGATGGGCTTTACCCCGCAGGGTGGTGTCTACACGCATATTGTCGGCATCGATATTGTCCGCACCGGGCCAGACCAGTTCCATGTGCTGGAAGATAATGCCCGCACCCCGTCTGGCGTGTCGTACATGCTGGAAAACCGCGAAACGATGATGAACATGTTCCCCGAACTGTTCGCCAAGATCCGCGTCTGCCCGGTCAATGACTATCCCGCGCGGCTGGCACGGGCGCTGTCTGCTTCGGCTCCGGCAGCTGCTGCGGGCAATCGCCCGGTGCTCGCGGTGTTGACCCCCGGCACCTATAACAGCGCCTATTTCGAGCATGCCTTTCTGGCCGATCAGATGGGGGCCGAGCTGGTTGAAGGCCATGATCTGCGGATTGTCGATGGGCGCGTGGCGATGCGCACGACGCGCGGCTTTCAGGCCATCGACGTGCTCTATCGCCGCGTCGATGATGACTATCTTGATCCGTTGACATTCAATCCTGACTCCATGCTGGGCGTTGCCGGGATCATGGATGTCTATCGCGCTGGCGGCATTACCATCGCCAATGCGCCGGGCACGGGCCTGTCAGACGACAAGGCGATTTACAGCTATATGCCCGAAATCGTCGAGTTCTACACCGGCGAGCCGCCGCTGTTGCAAAATGTGCAAACTTTCCGCTGCGCAGAGCCGGACTCTCTGGCTTATGTGCTCGATAATCTGGCCGAACTGGTGGTCAAGGAAGTGCATGGATCGGGCGGCTATGGCATGCTGATCGGCCCTGCCGCCAGCCGCAAGGAACTGGCCGAGTTTACCGCAAAGCTCAAAGCACGGCCGCATAACTATATCGCACAGCCCACTTTGGCGCTGTCCACCGTGCCGATCTTCACCAAATCGGGCCTCGCCCCGCGCCATCTGGATCTGCGGCCCTTTGTGCTGGTGCAGCCCGACCGCGTCGACATCACACCGGGCGGCCTGACGCGCGTGGCGCTGAAAAAAGGATCGTTGGTGGTCAATTCGAGCCAGGGCGGCGGCACCAAGGACAGTTGGGTGCTGGAAGACTGATGGAGACGTACTGACCATGCTCGGCCGCACCGCAAATGGGATTGTCTGGACCTTCCGCTATCTGGAGCGGGCGGAAAATACCGCGCGCCTGATTGATGCCGGGCAACGTATCGCGCTGACCCGCTCGGCGCATGAAAGCTCGGGCGAATGGAAATCGGTGATCCAGACCGTCGGGCTGCAATCGCTGTATGAAAGTGTGCACGAGGATTATAACGGCGCGGCGGTGGTCAATTTCATGCTGCGCGACAAACGCAATCCCGGCAGCGTGATGGCGATGATTGAGGGCGCACGCAGCAATGCGCGCATGGTGCGTACCAGCCTGACCCGTGAAGTGTGGGAAGCGATCAACGATTGCTGGATGGATGTGACCACATTGATGGCACGGCCGTTGAAAGAGCGTGACTGGATGGCGGCGCTGGCGGCGATCCGGCGGCATAGCGCGCTGGTGCGCGGTGCGTTGGCGGGCACCATGCTGCGCAATGACATCTATAATTTTATGCGGCTGGGCACGTTTCTGGAACGGTCAGACAATATGGCGCGCATATTGGACGTGAAATATTATGTGCTGCTGCCTTCGCTCAGCATGGTCGGGTCCAGTCTGGATAATGTGCAATGGGATAATGTGCTGCGCTCGGTCTCGGCAGACAGCGCCTATCGTTGGCTCAACGCCGGGCGGATGCACGCGCGCGGCATTGCCCAGTTTTTGATTCTGGATCAGCGATTCCCGCGCAGTCTGGCATTTTGTGTCGATAAGCTGGTCGACAATCTGGGCTATCTGGCGCGCGATTACGGCAACCGCATGCCCAGCCATGATATGGCCGAGGCGCTGGCCGGGTCGCTGCACGGGCGCGATTTTGATACGATTTTCGATTTCGGCCTGCATCAGTTCATCTTGAAAGTCCGGCGCGTAACCCGCGAAG
>JBGSTI010000295.1:0-4957 GCA_041736605.1 Sphingomonadaceae bacterium | reverse complement strand
CAACAGCGCCACCATAAATTCGCGCGGATGACGCCGTGCCTGTTCCTCGACCAGCAGCAAGGCGGCCATGACCAGCGCCATCGCCTGAAACACGGCATTATGGTTGCGATTGGCAAACAGGCCTACTGCGCTGTCGGGATTGGTAAAAGCATAGGGATACAGGAAACCGCCGCTATCGCCGCCCATCAGCTGCAAAAAGCCCAGCATCGCACCAAATAGGGCCACCAGCCACAGGCTGGTCAACGCGGCATGGCGAGCGCCCTCAACTTGAATGGCCAGCAGCATCAATCCGGCAAAGGGCACGACCAGCGCAGCCAGACTGTTCAAGGTTGCCGAAGGGGACAGAGTGATGGGCCGCGCCACATCATCAAGTCCAATGGCGGAGCCAATATCGGCAATGACCTGCCGCCCCGGCAGCGCGCTCCACACATTCTGCGGCAAAGGAATAAGCTGGATCAGCATCCACAGGGCCAACAGGCCCAGCGGTAACAATGCCGGGCGCACGCTGCGAAAATCTTCGGACGAGGCCACCCACAGGGCATAGCCTGCAAACAACACCGACAGCGGACGCAGCCACATCAAAGACGCAATATCATCGCGCGACCCACCACCAAGCAGGCAGACCAGCACGATAAATGCCACCATCACGACCTGACGGGTCCGGGCTGAACCCAGTCCTTCAGACAGATTATCCAGCAGAGGAACACGCCGTTTTATGCGGATACGCGAAGCGATGATCTTACTCCAATCAACATGGCGGATCGCAAAGATGATCCACAAGGGCCAAGACCCAAGGCCAGTCACGTCATGCTGCCCATAGTGTCCCGAAACGCGCGGGGCAAGCATGAGCCTGTTACCGTTTCGGGACTAGGATAGAAAATTACACCAAGACAAAGGTTGGAACATATTGAAAAGTCACTCTTCCTGCACTGACATGACAGATTCGGGTTTTGGCCGACCAAGCAACAGGCCAGGCCAAAACCGAGCCAGCAAAAACAGCAATACCGGCAGCAGAATGCTGTTGACCAGATCCTGAACGGCAGCATCAATATTGGCCTGCGGGAACGGCTTGTCCTGCGGCAATAATTGCAAATCAGCCCATTCGTTGAGCAAAATCGCACAGATCACGACAAAAACGGGGAAAAAACTGGCCATTCGGCGGCGCAGCGGCAAGGCAACCACCAACTGGATCAACAGCGCGACATAAATATGCATGGCATCGCGATCCAGACCGGTGGTTTCCACCGCCCAGTCTTTCAGAATCACAATGTCGGAAACAAATTGCTGCATTGCAGCAGGGATGGGAAATTTGTCGCCGTGTGTAAAGACGGTCTATCGCGCGTGCGAACCGGTTGAGCCGGTAAGACCGGTTTATGCCCCTGCCGCCTATTCGCGACCCTGCCGAACAACGCTGCGCATTTGGCCGGGATTGCCCATATCCTGTACCGCATGATCGACCAGCAAGGGCAGCACATTGGCCAATTGTTCGCGGCAATGAAATTCTGCTGCACTGCCGCGATAGGCCACGGCGCCGCTGACCGCATCGACCAGGGCCACGGTCACACGATATTCGCGATCCTTGCACGATTGCATCATGCGCTGCGGCTTTGGCGTAGCCAAGGGCTGCGCAGTATTGCCAGCCTTGATCGCCAGCCCCAGATCAGCGGGCCGCTCTGCCACCGCGACAGACAAGAGATGCCTGCCGCTGTCCGATTGAGTCCAGCCCAGGCCCGCCAGCGCCTTGATCGTTTCGGCCAAGGCCATTTGCTGGCTATCTGACTGATCGCCCGGTGCCTGTACCACGCGATAGCTGCCTGCCTGCGCAACGCCGATCCCGGCATTGTTCAGACGTGTTTCTATCGGCCCCGAACAGGCGGCAAGGCCACAAATGGCCAAACAGCAGATAAACCAAAGCTTCATTGCCCAAGCTTAGGCGCAGTGGCAACAAAGCTCAAGCGATCAGGCCGCCTTGGCGCGCTGGGCCATTTCCAGATTGAGCATATCAGCGAGCAAAAACGCCAGTTCCAGCGACTGATTGGCATTCAGGCGTGGATCGCAATGTGTGTGATAGCGGTCCGCCAGCCCCTCGTCAGTGATGGCAATTGCGCCGCCGGTGCATTCGGTCACATCCTGACCGGTCATTTCGATATGGATGCCGCCCGCATGCGTGCCCTCGGCGCGGTGCACGGCAAAGAAACCGCGGACTTCGGCGAGAATCCGGTCAAAGGGCCGGGTCTTGTAACCGCTAGCCGCCTTGACGACATTGCCGTGCATGGGGTCGCATGACCAGACCACTGAATGCCCCTCGCGCTGCACTGCGCGCACCAAAGCGGGCAATCCGGCCTCGACCTTGTCATGGCCAAAGCGGCTGATCAGCGTCACCCGGCCCGTACGGCGCGCCGGATTGAGGATATCGAGCATCCGCAACAGCGCATCCGGCGTCAGGCTGGGCCCGCATTTCATGCCGATGGGATTGCCGATGCCGCGCATATATTCGACATGCGCCGAATCTTCGAACCGGGTGCGGTCACCAATCCACAGCATGTGCGCCGACGTGTCATACCATTGCCCGGTCAGCGAATCGCGCCGCGTCATCGCCTCTTCATAGGGCAGCAACAGCGCCTCATGGCTGGTATAGAATTGCGTCGCCTGCAATTGCGGCACGGTGGCGGGATTGATCCCGCACGCTTCCATGAAATCGAGCGATTCGGAAATCCGGTCGGCCATCTGCTTGAACTTTTCAGCCCAGGGGCTGCGGCCCATGAAATCCAGCGTCCATTGATGCACCTGGCGCAGATTGGCATAGCCGCCGCCCGCAAAGGCGCGCAGCAGATTGAGCGTCGATGCCGCCTGCGAATAGGCCTTTACCATGCGTTCAGGATCAGGCTCGCGGGCCCCTGCCTCAAATTCGATGCCGTTGATAATATCACCGCGATAGCTGGGCAGCTCAACGCCGCCAATTTCCTCGACCGGTGACGAACGCGGCTTGGCAAACTGACCCGCCATGCGGCCAACCTTGACCACCGGCAGTTTCGACGCATAGGTCAGCGCCACCGCCATTTGCAGCAGCACGCGAAACGTATCGCGGATATTATTGGGATGGAATTCGGCAAAGCTTTCGGCGCAATCGCCGCCCTGAAGCAGAAACGCCTGACCATTGGCCACCTTGGCCAGATCCGCCTCCAGCGCGCGCGCTTCGCCCGCAAACACCAAGGGCGGATAGTTGCGCAGCGTATTTTCCGCCGCCGCCAAAGCTGCTGCATCGCGATAGTCCGGAATATGCAGCGCGGTCTTGTCGCGCCAGCTGGCCGGTTCCCAATTGCTTGCCATAATCATTCACTCCGGCGGTCCGGCAGGACGCGCCCCTTTGCCATCAAACAGGCCGCGCCCATATCCGCTTTGCCCCCGCCAAGGCAAGGAAAAGGGCGACAGGTCCGCAATCAGACTATAATATTGGTTGGGTTTGAAACCGGATGAGGATTGTGATGGCGGGATTATATTTTGAAGAGTTTGTGATCGGCCAGGAATTTGTCCACGAAATCCGCCGCACCGTGACCGATATGGACAATATCCTGTTTTCCTCGCTCACCTATAATCCCGCTGCGATCCATATCGATCATGCCTATGCCGCGACCACCGAATTTGGCAGGCCGCTGATGAATTCGTTGTTCACGCTGGGTCTGGTCATCGGCCTGTCGGTGCAGGACACCACATTGGGCACCACCATCGGCAATCTGGGGATGAGCGAAACGACATTCCCCAAGCCGGTTTTCGCCGGAGACACGATCCGCGCCGTCACCAAAGTGCTCGATTTGCGCGCCAGCCAGTCGCGCCCGACACAAGGCATCGTCACATTTGAGCATCTGGGCCTGAACCAGCGCGATGAAATCATCTGCCGAACCGTGCGCGGCGCGCTGATGATGAGAAAGCCCTGATCCCAATCAGCGCAGATTGCAGATTGATGCCCCATCTAGTAAGGAAGCATTGACTTTGAGCGGTGATAAGCTTGGTGGTATATGTGCATTGGTAGCGGGTTGTTGTGGCTGGTTCGCCGGGCCATTGGGAGTATCAGGACTTCGAGCGTAGCCATGATACTCAACCGTTTCTGATCAAGCGTCGGAAACAAGCACCTCGCGGCGCTGATCGGCCGAAAGCAATGCTGCAACCGCAACGCGCTGTGTTTCAACTCCGCCAGCCAACGGAGCAATTAGCGACGAACCCGTCCGAATGGCCGAGACGAGGTCAATAAGCTGTGCAACGAATGGATCAGTCCCACCAGAAATACGCCGCGCCTTGCCGCTTCCATCAGTTGGCGTGAACATCGCATCATCCCAATCGGCAAACCTCCCAGTCATCTCGCGACCAAACATTGCCCACTGCTTGTGCCACACCCCATGAACCGCGATGTTGTTGGCATTGATTACAGCCATTCGACCGTCGTTCCAGCCAAAAACCATACCCGACACATCCTCAACGTCGTACCCTGGTTCGTTGTGGAAGAGACGCGCGCGGCGTGCATAAACCGTATCTGGCAACCCCATGCAGAACACCATCAAGTCGATGAGATGGATCGCTTGCTCCACAATCTGTCCGCCAGATTTGGCTTGCTCGCGCCACCAAGCAGCATGCAAATGGTTGCAATGATACTCGGCGGTCATCATGCCAATCGGACCAGTATCCGCTGCGCGCCAAGATTGGACTGCAGAGCCGTGCCGATACATGAACCCAATAGCGGCTTGAACTCTGCTAGATGCCACGGCGCGAGCCATTGCATCGCCAGCGGGAAGATCAAGTGAGATCGGCTTTTCAACCAAGAGAAAAGAGATTTTTGTAATAAATGCAAAAATTTTTCCGGAGTCTAACAGCAAAGATTTTTCTTCAACATACTGGAACATTCAATTGGCAATTCCAGAAATCAGAATACAAGGAATTAACGTGGAAGAATTTTATTTCAACC
>JBGSTI010000291.1:0-4249 GCA_041736605.1 Sphingomonadaceae bacterium | reverse complement strand
TCGGCGATCAGCTCCTTGCCGGTGCCGCGCTCGCCAATGACCAGCACCGGGCGATCCAGCGCAGCGGCGCGGCTGGCGCGCTCAACAGCGTCGAGGAACGCGCCCGATTGGCCGATGAACTGGCTTTCGTGTTTCATGGGCTTTGCGCCATCCCCCGCTTCAACGTCTCTTGTGCTCCGGCGAAGGCCGGAGCGGTGGCAACAACAGGATGGACCGTGCGATCAATCGCCACGGCTCCGGCCTTCGCCGGAGCACAGATAAGGTGTGTCTCAAAAATAGCTCTACCCATGTTGGTGCATTTCCCCAACATATCGGAAAAATTCCCCAAATCCAGCGAAAACGCAGATCGTCACGCCTGCGACTATTCCCACAAGTCATTGAAAAACATCACTTTCAAAAACTGGCACGCCCTTTGCTATGCTATGAATATCTTTCAAAAGGACCAACGACATGCCGCATTTTCCCAGCAACAACCCGCTCCGCACCGCTTCGGTCATCAGCGTGCTGGCCATGATCCTGACCGCCGCTCTCGCCTCGCCCTCGGCGCTGGCTGATGCGCGCCAGACGGCACAAGCGGATGTCCACACTGTTTCGCAGATTGGTGAGCGCGCATGAGCGAGCTGACCAACCCCCTTGGGCCGGGGCGCCCTGTCCCCCCCTTGCCCGGGCGTTCGCGCCCTGCCTCGGCCCAAAACCCATTCGGTGCGCAAAACTCTTTCAGAAAAGAGCAAAGCAGCGCACAATCGGCGGGTAATGACCGCATCACGCCTATCGATATCGGAGTAGCTTTCATGGGTATTTTCTCTCGCACCCGCGACATCATCGCCGCCAATGTCACCGACCTGCTCGACCGGGCCGATGATCCGGCCAAGATGATCCGGATGATCATCATGGAAATGGAGGAAACCCTGGTCGAAGTCCGCGCCTCTGCTGCGCGCACCATTGCCGACCAAAAGGAAATGCGCCGCCATATCGACAAGCTGGAGCATCTGCAGGCCGATTGGGCCGATAAGGCACAGCTGGCTTTGTCAAAGGACCGCGAAGACCTGGCCCGCGCCGCTTTGCTGGAAAAGAAAAAGGCCGCTGATCTGGCCGATCAGCTGTCGGCTGAAATCGCGGTGCTCGACGATGCGCTGCGTGCGTCCGAACAGGATATCGCCAAGTTGCAGACCAAGCTGCGCGAAGCCCGCAGCCGCCAGAGCCAGATCATGAGCCGTCTGGAAAGCGCCGAAAACCGCATCAAGCTGCGCACCATGCTGAATGGTGACAAGGTGGCCGATGCATTCAGCCGCTTTGACCAGTTGGAACGCCGTGTTGATTTCGCCGAGGGCCGCGCCGATGCGCTGGCGCTGGCCGATGGCAGCGCCAAGCCCAGTCTGGCCGACGAAATCTCCGCCCTCGCATCGCACGACAAGGTCGATGAAGAGCTGGAAGCCATGAAAGCCGCCATGAAGGGCGGCAACGAACCCGCGAAGGACTGAAGCCGATGTTCCCTTCTGAAATCATTGTTGTTCCGGCGATCTTCATTGGTCTGCCCTGGCTGGTCTTGCATTACATGACCAAATGGAAGTCGCTGGCCAGCCTGACCAACGAAGACGAGAATCTGCTCAACGATCTCTACAATCTGTCGCGCCGTCTGGACGACCGCATGGACACCGTGGAGCGGCTGATCGCCATGGACAATCCGAACTGGAAGCCGGGCCGCCTGACCAGCGCCGCTGATGTCGACGCGCAGGTGCAGATCAAATTCGAAAAGATGCTTGAGGAAAGGGGCAGCAAATGACCAGCGAACGGACCCGTTTTTACCGGGACAAGCAAAATTCCAAGATCATGGGCGTTTGCGCCGGGATCGGCGACTATACCGGGATTGATCCGCTGTTGGTGCGGATCGGGTTTCTGGGCCTGACCTTTGTTTCGGGCGGAGCCACCATCCCGTTCTATTTCCTGGTCGGCCTGCTAGCCAACAAAAAGCCCCAGCATCTCTATATTGCCGATAAGCAGGAGCAGAAATTCTGGCAGGGCGTGCGCCAGTCACCGGCCCGCACCGCCCGCGACGTTAAGGGCCAGCTGCGCGAAATTGACCGCCGCCTGGCCGATGTCGAACTATACTATACCAGCAGCAACGCGCGCCTTTCCGACGAGATTGAACGCCTGCGCTAAAAACCACCGCGCCAAAGGCCGGGGTTCAGGGGAATAAGGGGAAATATCATGAGTTTCGCAGGACCGTCGTTCATTGTTGCCATCGTCGCCATCTGCACGATCGGCTGGCTGATCAACAACTGGATCCGCGCCGCCACTGGCTATCCGCTGGAGGATGAATGGGGTGGCAAGACCGCCCGTCAGGACCCTGAAGCCGAGCGCAAGATCCACCTTTTGTCATCGGAAAACGAGGCGCTGACCGGCAAGATCGGGCGGCTGGAAGAGCGGATCGCCGTGCTGGAACGCATCGCCACTGATCCCGCCCGCCGCACCGCTGATGAAATCGAGCGGCTGCGCGACTGATCGCGGCCACTATAATCGGGGACACGAACCATGAACGTACAAAATCTGCTCGACGCGCTACCCTTGATCATCGCGGGCGCCTTGGTGCTTGGCGCGGCCGGCATCTGGGGTTGGGTCCACACCACCCGCCTTCGTATCCAGAACGGCTATCCGCTGGAAGGCATGTGGGGCCAGACGATCAAGCCCGAAATCACATCGGAAGCGCAGGAGCGGATCAAGCTGCTAAGCCAGGAAAACGCCCAGCTGCGCGCCGAAATCGGGTCGCTGAAAGACCGGGTGGCCAATGTCGAGCGCATTGTGACGGATGATAGCCACCGGCTGAACCAGGAAATCGAGGCGCTGCGCCTGACGCGCAACTGATTGCACAAAAGGGGATTTAGTCATGGGTGAATTTATCTGGATTTTGGTTCCGCTGGCCCCATTCATGATTGGAGCCTTTGCGATCTGGAGCAACCATCAGCAAAAGATGATGGAAAAACAATCGGCGCTGACGGCGGAGAAAGCCGCACAATATGCCTCGCAGAACGCCCAGCTGGAACAACGGGTGCGGGTGCTGGAACGGATCATCACCGATCGCGGTTTTGACCTGGCGCATCAGATCGAAAGCCTGCGCGACGCGCCCTTGCTGGAAAAACAAGACGACAGCATTATCCAGCGCCGCGCCAACTGAATTTTGAGGGAAGGGTAAATCATGGAAAGCAGCCATGTGATGATCATCGTGATCGTTGCCATCGTGATGGTCGCATCGGTGCTAAAGGCCCGATACCGCGCGATGAACGGGATTATCGAGGACGAAAACGGCAATGAACTGATTGCCTCACGCACCGATGATGCCGCACAACAGGCCGAGATCAAGGCGTTGAAAGACCGCATCGCCGTGCTGGAACGCATCGCCACCGATGGCCGCGAAAGCCGGATGATCGCGCACGAAATCGAAAAGCTGCGCGACCGCTGAGCGGCGCTGTAGCGAGACTATTGAGGAGGAAATCCCATGGAACAGGCATTGATACAGGTCGCCGCCATTGCCGCAGGTTTGCTGGCCATCGCGATGGTCGCCACCACCGCGTTGCGCGGTTGGCAAGACTGGCTGCGGCTGAAAACGCTGGAACTGGATCGCAAGCGCGAAACCGACGCGGCGCAGCCCAGCGCGGTGACACGCATTGAAATGGCCGATCTGAAAGAACGCCTGCGCAAGCTGGAAGAAATCGCGGCGGGCGTTGATATTTGAACTGGCCGGGGGTGACGCCCTGCCAAGGCTTTGCTAACGCGCCATCATGCGCACGCTTGATGACATTTACGAAGAATATGAATTCTTGGATGGCGATGATCGCTATCGCCTGTTGATCGAATTGGGCCGCGCACTGGATGCGATGCCCGACGCATTGAAAACCGATGCCACATTGGTGCGCGGTTGCTCCGCCAGCGTCTGGGTCTATCCCGTGGGCGGCGATGCCAGCGCGCTGCATTTTCTGGCAGACAGCAATGCCGCAATCACCAAGGGCATCATCGCCCTTGTATTGAGCGCGGTGCAAGACAAGAGCGCCGCCGACATTTTGGCAATGGACGTGGCGCAAGCCCTTGCCCCGTTTGATCTCAAAAACCAGCTGTCGAGCAATCGCACACAGGGCATTCCGAATATGATCACGCTGATCCGCGATACAGCGGCGCGGTTGGCCGAGGGCTAGGGCGTTTGTACCTCGACGAAAGTCGGGGTCCAGTCCTGCACTTGCGCTGCAAATTTGAGCTC
>JBGSTI010000275.1:0-3838 GCA_041736605.1 Sphingomonadaceae bacterium | reverse complement strand
GAACAGCGGCAGGATGAGGATGTACACCTCCGGGTGGCCCCAGATCCAGATGAGGTTGACGTACATCATCGACGACCCGCCAAAGTCGTTGGTGAAGAAATTGGTGCCGATATAACGGTCGAGCGTCAGCAGCGCGAGAACGGCGGTGAGCACCGGAAAGCTGGCGACAATCAGAATGTTGGCGCAAAGCGACGTCCATGTGAATACCGGCATCTTCATCAGGCCCATGCCCGGTGCGCGCAGTTTCAGGATGGTAACGATCAGGTTGATGCCCGATAATGTCGTGCCCACGCCTGCTATTTGCAGCGCCCAGATATAATAATCGACGCCGACGCTTGGACTGTACGATATGCCCGACAGCGGCGGATAGGCGAGCCAGCCGGTCGCGGCAAATTCACCGACGAACAGCGACACCATGGTCAGCCCTGCGCCCGCCGCTGTCATCCAGAAACTGAAATTGTTGAGAAACGGGAAAGACACATCGCGTGCGCCGATTTGCAACGGCACGACATAGTTCATCAGCCCGGTGATGAATGGCATCGCCACGAAAAAGATCCTGATCACGCCATGCGCGGTGAAAATCTGATCATAATGATGCGCGTCGAGATAGCCTTCGGATCCGCCAAAGGCCATGGCCTGTTGCAGCCGCATCATGATCGCATCGGCAAAGCCGCGCAGGAACATGACCAGCCCCAAGATCATGTACATGATGCCGATTTTCTTGTGATCGACCGATGTGAACCATTCGGTCCACAAATAGCCCCAAAGCCTGAATTTGGTGATGACCGCCAGCAAGCCGATGCCGCCGATAATGACCACCGCCATGGTGGCCAGCACGATGGGATCGTGCGGCAGGGCATCGAAGGACAGCTTGCCCAACAGGGCAGTGGTTTCAGGGGCGCTGTGGGGGGCGGCCATGGCTCAAATGCTTTCGTGTCAGAGCGCCGGACCGGCGATACGCGCCGGTCCGAGGCCTTGGGGGGAACTGGAATTGGTTGGCGTTGACGCGCGGTCGGGGCGCGACAGGCCCGCCCCGGTCAGTGGGGTCAGATCGGTGACCGCTGCGTCATTGCGGGCCAGGATGGTGTGCAGCAGGGCGGGGTTGGAACAGGTTTCGGCAACATAACGGTCGCTGGCCGTCGCTCCGGTGCCGCGTGCGGCAAACTTGTCGTAAGACAGCTCGCGCACATTATACAGGCCCGCCTTGCCCATGCCGCCCTTGGCATCCAGCGCCATCATGTCGTGCATGCACATCTTGCCCGGCTCGGCGCACAGATTGACGATGCGATCAAACAGATCGGCCTCCACCGTCGCATAGATACGCGCCGGTTCCTTTTCCGAAGGCCGCTCCAGCTTCAGATACGCGGCGCGGTCCAATGTGGCGGTGCCGGCGCGGGCCTTGGCGGTCCATGCCGTGAACTGGTCCGGCGTCAGGCTCTTCACCTTGAAACGCATATGCGAAAAGCCTGCGCCCGAATAATTGGCGGAAAAGCCGGTGAACTGCCCGGTTTCATTGAACACGCCGTGCAGCTTGGTTTCCATGCCGGGCATCGCGTAAATCTGCCCCGCCAAAGCGGGCACGTAAAAGCTGTTCATCACCGAGGACGAGGAAATGCGGAACCGCAAGGGCCGATCCACCGGCACGGCCAGCTCGTTCACCGTCGCCAGACCCTGTTCGGGATAGATGAACAGCCATTTCCAATTGAGCGCCACCACCTGCACTTCCAGCGGCTTGACGTCCGCCGTCACCGGCTTGCCCGGTGCGGTGCGGGCCAAGGGGCGATAGGGATCGAGCAGATGCGTACCCACCCAAGTCAGCGCGCCCAGACAGATGATGATCAGCAAAGGCGCAGCCCAGATCAGCAGCTCCAGCTGTGTGGAATGATGCCAATCGGGGCGATAGGTCGCATATGTGTTGCTGGCGCGATACCGCCATGCAAACAGGCCCGTGGCAATCATCACCGGCAGGATGATGATCAGCATCAGCAGGGTAGAGATAATCACCAGATTGCCCTGTTGCTGGGCAACATCGCCTGCGGGATCAAGCACCACCATATTGCATCCGGCCAGCAAGGGCAGGGCAAGCAGCGGAATCAGTCTGGCCGACACACGAGCGGGGGAGAGGGGATGGGTCATGATCGCGCTGCTACGCTTGCCATTCGGCACCGCCCATTGGACATTTTGTCCAATGTAATGATCCAGATCAAAATGGCAAAGAGAAATCCTGACCCCGTGCGACAGAAGCGCATAGGGCTGATTCGATTGCGCCCTGACAGGACTTGCCCCCATGACCGCCACGCCAATTCCCGCATCAGAGGCCGAACAGGACGCCCGCCAGCTGGTCGATGATGGCCATGATGTGGCCCCCGGCGAAATCGCGATTGGCGTGGTGATCGGGCGCACATCAGAGTTCTTTGACTTTTTCGTCTATGCCATTGCCTCGGTTCTGGTCTTTCCCAAACTGGTCTTTCCCTATCTTGATCCGCTCACCGGCACCTTGTGGTCGTTTGCGATTTTCGCCTTGGCCTTTGTTGTGCGCCCGGTGGGCACCACGATCTTTACCGCGATTGACCGGGCCTATGGGCGCGGCGCGAAGCTGACGATTGCGCTGTTTCTGTTGGGTGGATCGACGGCGGCGATTGCGTTTCTTCCGGGCTATGCGGACATTGGCGGCTGGTCGGCGGCTTTGCTGGTGCTGTTTCGTATGGGGCAGGGCGTGGCGCTGGGCGGATCATGGGATGGTCTGGCTTCGTTGCTCGCGCTCAACGCACCACCCGAACGGCGCGGCTGGTATGCGATGATCCCGCAGCTTGGCGCGCCCTTGGGCCTGATTGTTGCCAGCCTGTTGTTTGCATTCCTGATCGCGGTGCTGCCGGCCGAGGATTTTCTGGGCTGGGGTTGGCGCTATCCGTTCTTTGTAGCCTTTGCCATCAATGTCGTGGCGCTGTTTGCGCGGCTGCGCATCGTAGTGACGCCTGAATATAGCGGGCTGTTCGAACTGCGCACTTTGGCCCCTGCACCTGTGCTCGAAACGCTGCGCCATGAATGGCGTGTCGTGGTGCTGGGGGCCTTTGCGCCGCTCGCCAGCTTTGCGATGTTCCACATGGTGACGGTCTATCCGTTAAGCTGGGTGTTCCTGTTCACCGATGAATCGCCGGTGCGGTTTTTGCTGATTGAGGCATTGGCTGCGGCGGTGGGCGTGCTGGCCATTCTCGTATCGGGCAAGCTTGCCGACACATATGGCCGCCGCAACGTGCTGGCGGCAACAGCAGTGGCGATTGCGGCGTTCAGCGGATTTGCCCCGCAATTGCTGGATGCGGGCGGCCCCGGCGAACTGGCCTTCATGCTGTTGGGCTTTGGTCTGCTGGGTCTGGCATTCGGCCAGTCATCGGGCGCGCTGTCGGCCAGTTTCAGCCTGCAACGCCGCTATACAGGATCGGCGCTGACATCTGATCTGGCCTGGCTGTTCGGCGCAGGCTTTGCGCCGCTCGCTGCCCTATGGTTGTCAGCCAATTACGGGCTGATCGCGTCGGGCGCGTATTTGCTTTCAGGCGCGGTGGCGACCTTGGTGGCCTTGTGGCTCAATCGAGAACTGGGTGTGCAGCGGTAAAAAATTCTCGTCATTGCGAGCGGAGTGAAGCACGCCAGTGTGCGGTTCTTGGCCAACTGGATTGCCGCGCTTCGCTCGCAATGACGATATGATTATCCCGCCAACAGCCCCAGCCAGCTCAGCACGCCTTTGGCCTCGCCGTCAGCAAGAACCCGGCGCGGCGGAGCCATCACGGCGCATTCCAGACAGCGAGCCTGCATGCCGCGCGCCTTGGTGAGGCCGTCCAGA
>JBGSTI010000245.1:0-2623 GCA_041736605.1 Sphingomonadaceae bacterium | reverse complement strand
GCGGCGATCGGCGGGCGGCCGGCAGTGGTCGAGGCGATGGTCGATTTCTCCGGCGAATTTTCGGTGCTGCTGGCGCGCGGGCAAGACGGCGCGGTGGCGATGTGGGATTGCCCGCAGAATATCCATGTCGGCGGCATATTGCGCGAGGCACGGGTGCCGGTGCCGGACGATTGGGGCCGCCAAGTCGCAACCGCCCGCGCGATGGCAGCGGATATTGCCGCTGCGCTTGGCCATATCGGCGTGCTGGCGGTGGAGTTTTTCGCCTGTGCCAATGGCCCGCTGGTCAATGAAATCGCCCCGCGCGTCCACAACAGCGGCCATTGGACCATCGAGGCCAGCGTCACCAGCCAGTTCGCCAACCATATCCGCGCGATTACCGGCCTGCCGCTGGGCGACACCCGCACGCTGGCGCCGCGCGTCGTCATGCACAATCTGATCGGCCATGATGTCGATGACTGGGCGGCGATCCTTGCTGATCCGGCGGCGGCCCTGCATCTTTATGGCAAGGTTGAGTGCCGCGATGGCCGCAAGATGGGCCATGTCACGAGGCTGCTTGCGTGATGGCGTGGGGCGCGATGTTCGGGGTGGCGCTGGCCGCCGTGCTTGGGTAGCAGCGGCGGCGTGAATCATCCGGAAATCATCGTGGTGCTGGCCCGGGCCAACAATGGCGTGATTGGCGCGGACGGCGCAATCCCGTGGCGGCTGCCCGCCGACCTGCGCCGGTTCAAGCGGCTAACAATGAACCTGCCGATGATCATGGGCCGCCGGACATTTGACAGCCTGCCCGGCCTGTTGCCCGGTCGCCGGCACATTGTGCTGACCCGCCAGACCGATTGGGACGAGGATGGCGCAGAACCCGTGCACAGTATCGAGGCGGCCATTACCAAGGCCAATGCCCCGCATATTGCCATCATTGGTGGCGCAGAGATTTTCGCGGCGTTTGAAAGCCGGGCCGACCGTATCGAGTTGACGCAGGTGCATGCCAGCCCCGATGGTGATGCCAGTGTGGCCGAATTTGATGGCGCGATATGGCATGAAGCCGCGCGCACCGATCATGCTGCTGAGGGTGGCCGTCCGGCCTATAGCTTCGTCACATTGCTGCGTCGCTGATACGGCAAAGCGGGGGAGAGGGTCTGATGAAAATGTGGCGCAGCCTGTTGGCGTTGGTGGTGCTCACCGCCGCCATCGTGTTTTTCGGCGCAGGGCCGGGGGTTACCGAAAACGGCATGAATGTGGTGACAGGCAAGGGCCTGATCCCGGTCAGCCAGCGCGCGCGTGATCTGCACAGCCGATTGATGATTGTCGATCTGCACGGCGATACCCTGATGTGGCAGCGCAGCCTGCTGGCATCCTCATCGCGCGGCCAGATTGATCTGGCGCGGATGCAACAGGGCAATATGGGGCTGCAAATTTTCTCCAGCGTCACCAAGACGCCCAAGGGCCAGAATTACGACGGCAATGGCGCGGATAGCGACAATATCACGCTGCTCGCCTTTGCCCAGATGCAGCCGCTGCGCACGATTTTTGGTGACACGGTGCTGCTCAACCGTTCGCTCTATCATGTGCATAAACTGGATCAGGCGGTGCGGGCATCAAAGGGCGCATTGGTGCCAATTACCAATGCCGGGCACGTTCAGGCGCTGGAGGAAGCGCGTGAGAACCGTAAGGTGATCGGCGTGCTATTTTCGGCTGAGGGTCTGCAAAGCCTGCATGGCGACATTGCCAATCTGGATCGGCTGCACAAGGCGGGCCTGCGCATGGCGGGCCTGACCCATTTTTTTGACAATGAACTGGGTGGTTCGATGCACGGCCTGAAACGCAGCGGGCTGACCCCCTTTGGCCGCGATGTGGTGCGCGCGATGGAGGATAAGGGGATCATCGTCGATATCGCGCATCTCAGCCATCCCGGCGTGGCGCAAGTGCTGGCGATGGCGCGCCGCCCGGTTGTGTCCAGCCATGGCGGCGTTCAGGCGGTGTGCAAGGTCAATCGCAACCTGACTGACCCGGAAATTATCGGCCTTGCCAAGACCGGCGGCGTCATCGGCATCGGCTATTGGGATGGGGCCTTGTGCGACACATCGGTGCGCAGTTTTGCCAAATCGGCCCGGCATGTCGCCAATCTGGTCGGCGTCGATCACATCGCGCTGGGCAGCGATTTTGACGGGGCGGTCACCACCGCGATGGACGTATCGCAACTGGTGCAAATCACCCAGGCGCTGATCGATGAAGGCTTTTCCGATGACGAGATTGCCAAGATCATGGGCGGCAATGCGGTGCGCGTGCTGAAGGCCGGGCTGATGCCCTTGGCGGAGTGCCAGGGATGATCCGCCTCACCAGCCGCGAGGCTGTGCCCGATCCCTTGCGCGGCGGCATCATCGCGCTGGGCAATTTCGATGGCTTTCATCTGGGCCATCAGGCGGTGGTGGCCGAAGCCGTCACCTGGGCCAAATCGCTGGGCGTGCCCGCGATCATCGCCACATTCGATCCGCACCCGGTGCGCCATTTCGCGCCAGACAGCTCGCCCTTTCGCCTGACGACGCTCGACCAGCGCGAGCAGTTGTTTGCAGGCGCGGGGGCCGATGCGATGCTGGTCTTCCATTTTGATGGGGCGCTGGCCGCCACC
>JBGSTI010000235.1:0-7244 GCA_041736605.1 Sphingomonadaceae bacterium | reverse complement strand
GGCGTGATCATCAGGCACGATTTCTATGCGCCGCCCGGTCAGCGGCAGAACCACATGCTTGCCAATTACCGATTGATATCGCGGATCATCGGCGTTCACCGCCACCGCCATATCGGCCAGCATGGTTTCAGGCCGCGTGGTCGACACGACAATATGATCGCGCCCGTCATTCAGCGTCACGCCATCAGCCAGCGGATATTTGAACGACCAAAAATGGCCCTTCACTTCGCGGGTTTCGACCTCAAGATCGGAAATCGCGGTTTTCAGCTTGGGGTCCCAATTGACCAGGCGTTTGTCACGATAGATCAGGCCCTGATTATACAGGTCGACGAACACCTTCACCACGGCCTTTGTGAAATGCGGGTCCATGGTGAACTGCTCACGCGACCAATCCATCGAACAACCCAGACGGCGCAGCTGGCCAGTAATGGTGCCGCCACTCTCGGCCTTCCACTCCCACACCTTGTCGATGAATTGTTCGCGGGTATAATTGGTGCGCTTGTCCTGCTGCGCCTCCAGCTGGCGCTCCACCACCATTTGCGTGGCGATACCGGCATGATCGGTGCCAACCACCCACAAAGCGTCCTTGCCGCGCAGCCGTTCATAGCGGATCACCACGTCCTGCAACGTGTTATCCAGCGCGTGGCCAATATGCAGGCTGCCCGTTACGTTGGGCGGCGGATTGACGATGGTAAAGGGCGTGGCATCCGGGCGCTCAGGCCGGAACAGGCCGCCCTTTTCCCAATGGGGATACCATTTCGCCTCAATCGCGGCGGGATCGAATGTCTTGTCGAGGGCGGATGCGCCGCTCTGTTTGCTGCTGTCGCTCATGCCCCGCGCTTTGCCAGCCATGGGCGCGGCTGGCAAGCGGGGGAATGATGGAGCGAGCGTGTGACACGTATTGTACCCCGACGAAAGTCGGGGCCCAGCTCTGCTAGCGCAATCGTGGGTCTGGGCCCCGGCTTTCGCCGGGGTACGGGCTGTTAGTCAGCCTTTGCCACAGGCTTCAGGAACTTGCCCACCCAGTCAAACACGGTGCGATGCCATTGCACCGAATTTTTCGCCTTCAATATCCAGTGATTTTCATCCGGATAAATCAGCAGGCGCGATTCAATGCCCTGGCGCTGCGCGGCGGTGAACGCGGCCAGCGATTGCGAATAGGGGATGCGGAAATCCTTTTCGCCATGGATGATCAACATCGGGGCTTTCCATTTGGCCACATGGTTCACCGGGTTCCATTTTTCGGCATTGGTGCGTTTCCACCACGGGCCGCCATGATCCCATTCGTCGAACCACAATTCCTCGGTCTCAAACGCCATGGCGCGCAGATCGAATACGCCCGCATGGACGACCAGGCATTTGAAGCCATCGGGCCAATTGCCCGCGATCCAGTTCATCATATAGCCGCCATAGCTGCCGCCCAGCGCGCAGGCATTGGCGGGATCAACCTGGGCATCGATGCCGGGCAGGGCGGCCATGCCCAGTTTCAGGTCTTCGAGCGGTTTGCCGCCCCAATCCTGATTGATGCTATCAGTAAAGGCCTGCCCGTATCCGGTCGAGCCGTGGAAATCGATGGTGACCACGGCATAGCCCTGCGCCGCCATGACGCGCGGGTTCCACCGCCAAGACCAGCCATCGCCAAAGCTGCCCTGCGGCCCGCCATGGACGAGCAGCAGCGTCGGCAGTTTGCCCGCAGGCGCCGTGGCAGGCTTGAAAATCTGGCCGAACACCGGATCGCCATTGGCACCGGTAAAGCTGAAATCATCATAAGCGACGCCGTCCAGTTCGGCCATTTGCACGGCGTTCACAGACGTGATCGCACGGGTCTTGCCGCGCCGGTCGGTTACCACCAGATTGGCGGGGGCGAGGGCCGAATTGGCCATGTGGATTACGCGGCCATCGGCGGTCTGCGTTGCATCTCCGGCGCTGCCCGAATTGGTAATGCGCTGCACCGCGCCGCTGCGCACATCGACGCGGAACAGCAGATGTTTCAGGACCTCTTGCGCCGTCACAATGATCGACTTGCTATCGGGGGCCCAGGCGATGGAATCGACCGAACGGTCCCAATTCTGGGTCAGCGCGCGGGTTTGCCCGGTGGCCAGATCACGCAGCATCAGCACCTGCCGGTCTGCTTCATAGCTGGGCCGGGCCATCGCGACATAGGCCAGATATTTGCCATCGGGCGAGGGGCTGGGCAGGCTGTCGAGCGCGGTGTTGGCTACGGTGAGGTTCACTGGCGGGGCAGAGCCATCAGCGGCGGTCTGCCAGATATCCAGATTGGTGCTCAGCGGCTCCTGTGCATCGGCGCGGCGCGCGGTGAGGAACACCGATTTGGCATCGCGGCTCCACGCAATTTCTTCCGCGCCGCCAAAGGGTTTGGACGGGCTGTCGCCATTGATCCCAGTCACCGGATCGCCGTCCAGCGCCACGCCAGCGCCGCTCAACTTGCCGTCGGTGAGGGCAAAGGTGAACACGCGGCTGATATTGCCGGGGGTTTCCCAGCTATCCCAATGGCGTACGAACATCGCATCATATTGGAGGCCAGTGCCGGGGCCGGGCTTGGATGTGTCGCCATCATTGTCACAGCCAAAGCTGGCGCAATTGCGGGCAATATCGCCCCAGATCGCGATGGACTTGCCATCGGGCGACAGGCGAAAACCGGCAATATCGGCCTTGGTATCGCTAGCCTGCACTGCCGCTGTTGCCGTCATCGCGCCGCCGATATCGACATACCATAGCTGGTCCTTGCCCGATTTGTTCGACAGGAAATACAGGCGTTTGCCATCGGGAGCAAAAGCGGGGCTGGTTTCATTGGCATCGGCCAGATCGGCAATCGCCACGGGCGCGGCGTTGGGCGTGACGGTGGATACCAGCCACAGGCCAGTATTGCGCTTGCCACTGGCCGCATCGGTGGTGGTCAATTGATAGGCCGCCCATTGGCCATCGGGCGACACGGCAGGAGAGCCAACGCGCTTCAATGTGATCAGATCCTGCTCGGTCATCGGTCGCGCGTCGGCCGTGGCGGAGATGGCAGGGATCAACAGGGCGAGCGCCAGAGCAGCGGCGGAGCTTTTGAGGACTTGTTTCATACGAAACGGTGTAGCGCATCGGTGATGGCAGGCAAGGGGGCTTAAAGTTCCTCCCTGTCGCGAAGCGATGGGCCAGATATTTCTAAAGTTCCTCCCTGTCGCGAAGCGATGGGGAGGTGGCAGCGCGCATGCGCTGACGGAGGGGAAATTGGCTAGGCGGCTGGCCCCTCCACCACGCGCTTTGCGCGCGGTCCCCCTCCCCATCGACAAGTCGATAGGGAGGATTTTCTATGTCAGCCCTTTTTACGGACGATACGTTCGATCTCGCGCGCCACCAAGCCTTCGACCATTGGCGGCAAATTGGTGTCGAGCCAGTCTTTCAGCATCGGACGCAACATCTCGCGCACCAGGCCCTCCAGCGAGGTTTCGCCAGACCGTACAATCTGCGGCTGTGCGCCGGGTTCGGCCAGCGTTGCCAATATGGCCAGCGATTCGCGCATGGCCTCTGTCGTTTCGGCGCTGATCAGGCCGGGTTGATCGGCATCAGAATCATCATCGGCGCGCTGGGCATCGTCCAATTCCAGCACGTCGTCTTCCTGCGGCGTGGCGGCTGTGGACGGGGTTTGGCCCTGAATGCTGGCGGCGCGGATGCGTGGTTGCGCCGCAACGGAATCGCGCGCTTGGGCGGCGGTTTCGCGATTGTCGCGCGCGATGACCTTCTTGATCGATTCAAGAATGTCTTCGACCGATGATTCGCCATATTGTCCGGCCATGTTCGCCCCGTTCTCGCTTCGTCAGTGCCGCGCAACCCCTTGGCTGTCATTCGGCACGCGCCCCCATTTGATCAAAGGCTTTACCGTGCCATCATGTGACACGCAAGCTATCCAGACACGATCACCGCGATCAGCGGGGTCCGATGATCGCCGTTTGCGCGGGCGTATCAACGGTGCGGGTCGATTGCGCCACCGGATTGCTGTCTTTTGACCAATCCCAGATGATCTTGCTCACCCGGTCGTAATTCACTTCCGGATCATAAAGCACGCCGCCATCCAGGCCCAGATCGCGCGCTTCGGCGCGGCCCATGGCCGACAGCAGGTTAAAGCCCGCGACATAGGCGTTGCGCCGGGCGCTGACCAATTGCACCTGCGCGCGCAGCAATTCCTGCTCAGCATTCAAGATGTCCAGAATGGTGCGATTGCCAACGCTGTTTTCAGCGCGCACACCCTCAAGCGACAGCGTAGCGGCGCTGACCGCGCGTTCGGATGACACAATCACCTGATTGGCCGCGCGCCAGCTGGCATAGGATGCGCGCGTGGCAGCGATGACTTCGCGTTCGACCGCGATTTCCTGTTCCATCGTGGCCCCGGCAATGGCCTGAACCTGCCGTTCGCGTGACGCAATCGCACCGCCCTGAAAGATCGGGAAGGTGGCCCGCACCCCGGCGGTAAGGCCGGTCTGTGATTGCTGCAACGGCGTGCCAAAGCCACCGGCGCTCAGGCTGCCGAGGAAATTGGCATAGCTGCCATTGCTGAACACTTCGACGCGGGGCAGGCGGGCCGATCCGGCGACATCGATATCAATTTCCGACGCTTTGGTGCGTTCGCGTGCCGCAATCAAATCCGGATTATTTTCCAGCGCCACGGATACGGCAGCATCCGGTGATTCGGGCAAATTGGGCAAGGGTGGCGGCGGATCGAGTGCATCGGGCACGTCGCCGACCAGTTGAATATAAATCTCGCGGCTGCGGATCAGGTTTGATTCGGCCAGTTCCAGATCAGACCGGGCCAGCGCCAATCGCGCGTCGGACTGGGCAACATCGGTGCGGGTCAAATCGCCGATTTCAAACCGGTCGCTGGTTGCCTGCAAATTGACATCGAGCACACCAACATTGGCGCGGTTCAGGCCCACAATCGCCTCATCGCGGATCACATCCATATAGGCGGCGACCACGGCGCTGAATATGCCAGCCTCTACCCCGCGCAGATCAGCGCGTCCTGCGCCAACGCGGGTTTCCGCCGCGCGGATCGAATTGCGCACGGCACCGCCGGCAAAGACCGACCATGTTGTGCTGACACCCGCCGAAGCGATCCGGGTTGGACTGGTGGAGCTATCGGGGTTGTTATAGACATTTTCCTGATAGCTGGCCTGGCCAGACAGGCTGGGCAGTGCCTCGGCTCGTGCTTGCGGCACGCCTTCATCAACCGCGCGCTGATTGGCGCGGGCAGCCGCCAGGCTGGGATTTTTGGTATAAGCAGAAATCAGCGCATCGCGCAGATCATCGGCCTGTGCCGGGCTGGTCAGCATCGGCAGGCCAGCCAAGGCCAACAAAGGCAAAGCCCAAAAACGAGCGGCGAAGCGGGGGAGCTGGTGGTTCATGGTCTCAAAAACGATAGGCTTGCGGGCGGGCATAAGCGGCCAGCGGGGCAATATCGGTATCGATAAAACTGGTCAGCACAATCTGGTCCCCCGAAACCGCGCCATGCGCCAACCGGGTGACCGCGCCTTGGGCAACGCCGGCAATCACCTGCCCCTTGTCTGCCAATTGGGCCACAAGCCCGTCTGGCAGGATTTCCACCGCGCCGTCGATAAAGATGATGTCATATTGGCCCGAAGCCTGTGTCGCGATAGCGTGCTTGGCATAGAGTTCAGCCGGAGCAAGGGCGGCCAAATCGCCATCATCTTCAACCGCGCTCACATCAGCGCCCAGCATCGCCGCCAGCACCGCCAGATAACCACTGCCCGAAGCCAGCACCAAAACGCGCTTGCCCGCAAGGTCGCCCGCGCGGATCAGCATCAGGCCTGTGGCCAAAGCGGGATTGAGCACGCGGCCATTGGCCAAAGGAATGGCGCGATCCATATAGCAAAGCGATGCCCAAGCCGCAGGCACGAACAGTTCGCGGGGCAGGGCAGTCATCGCGCGAATTACCGCTTCATCATCAACACCGCTGACCCGCAGCTGGCTGTTGACCATGGCCTGGCGCATGATCGCGGTATCGATCCGGGCCAGATTATCATCAGCGACCATATCTCGTGCACTTCCTTCGATGCGCGGCCTGAAACCGGCCATATTTTCCGCACTACAGGCAGAATCTCAACAGCTTTGCAGAGCTGTTCGATCTTCACTGTATTAAGATTACAACACAGTCAAGGCCCTGATCTGGTCTCTATATCAGCCACGCAGCGCCGCCAAGGGCTAAGCAATGATTTTGCATCGGCTTTCCGCAGGGTGATGCACGCTTGCACTGGTTGAGGGCATTGCAAGGCGCAAAACAATGGTGTAGCGGCCCCCAACACCACTGAAGAGCGTTTAGCGATTCAAGGATCTGGGTTGGCCCGATGGCGGAGTGGTGACGCAGCGGATTGCAAATCCGTGCACGCCGGTTCGATTCCGGCTCGGGCCTCCACCAACCTTCCCTTCTTATTCAATAACTTAAGGCGCACTAACTTCTCGCGACAGTTCCGAGGGTTGCCACGGAATTTTTCAGGTTTGCGTGCTCTGCGAGCGAGCAAAAGCCTGATAAATCCGAGAAAATATGACTGAGTCTCCGGGCCGATTTTAGCAGTGACGGATGTATGGGGACTAGGTCTGCTTTAGGGCGACGCCAGTAGGTCTGTCCACGCATGCCCTGCGTGCAATCTGACGGTACGATCACCTATAATTTTGTTGCCATTGATCTCAATGCGGTGGGAAGCAGCAGATAGGCGGCATGCGTACGATCATTGGGGCAAATAGGGTGAATTGATGAGCCATCCGCTGGGCTCTAAACCCTCTGTAGAGACCCATTTTCGATGTTGCGTTTCCGAGTTGGACCTCCACCAATTTCTTCTTCTTTTTCAATAACTTAAGGTCACATGACTTCTCGCGATAGTACCGAGGGTTACCACGGAATGTTTCAGGTTTGCGTGCTCTGCGAGCGAGAAAAAGCCTGATAAATCCGAGAAAATATGACGGAGTCTCCGGGCTGATTTTAGCAGTGACGGATGCATGGGCGCTAGGTCTGCTTTAGGGCGACGCCATTTGGTATGTCCGCGCATGCCCCGCGTGTAATCTGATGGTGCGACCACTCATAATCTTGTTTGAACCGCCCCGGGATTGTCGGAGGCTCCAACTCTTGAGTAGATGGAGTCCTTATGAGCAAGACAACGAACAAGTTTTCGCCGGAGGTTCGCGCCCGTGCGGTGCGGATGATATTGGATCATGAAGGCGATTATCCG
>JBGSTI010000215.1:0-1720 GCA_041736605.1 Sphingomonadaceae bacterium | reverse complement strand
AATCAGTTCGGCCCGATTGGCGGAAATGGCACTGGCCATGATCAGTCTTCCTGCTGGTGTGAAGGGGTGGTCGATTCGCTGGCGTCGGCCAGATCATCGGTATCGGTATCGTCAGTATCAAATTCGTCCACGCCATCGGCTTCAAGCGGACGGGTGGAGGCAATCAGGCGGTCGGTCAGCAACAGCTTAGCCGACACGATATCATCAAAGGGCAGGGCAACCTGGCCAGCCTTGCGATCATAAAAGCGTATAAAAGCGCTCTCGACGCCCTCACCCTCGACACCCTCAATTGTGCCATTGAATGATTTGCGGCCATCGACGCCTTCGCCCAGCATCACCTTGGCCTCATGCTCGGCCCAATCGGCAAAGTCGGACAGGCGGGTCAGCGGACGGTCAATCCCCGGTGAACTGACCTCAAGGCGATAGGCCTCTTCAATCGGGTCCACTTCGTCGAACAGATCGGAAATCCGGCGCGACAGGGCGGCGCAATCATCAATGGTAAGCTGCCGCGTATCGGGGCGCTCGGCCATCACCTGCAAGGTACGTTCCTCGCCCGATCCAAACAGAATCACGCGCACCAGATCAAAGCCCAGCGCCTTGGCCTGGGGTTCAATAAGGGCAGTCAGTTCGTTTAGATCAGCCAAAAGTCGCTCGCTCAGTTCATTCAAGGGCCAGACAAAGCCATCAAACCGGTATCGCGCCGGCCCCTCGCGGCGCCAGCCCCTTCACGGTTTAACAATGTCGGGATGTGGTGCAGTTAGGCGCACCGCCCTGAAAATGCAAGCGCGAACTTGGATGGAGATGCTCCATCTCTATCACAAGGAGACGTCATTGCGAGCGCAGCGGGCCGAAGGCGACCGCAGGTCAACCTATCCAGCCCAACATCGGAACTGGATTGCTTCCCCCGGATCAAGTCCGGGGTCGCAATGACGTTGATAATTGAATGAAGCCCGATCAGTCGGGGCTATATTCGCCAGCGTTCGATACTTCCATATCGGCAATGGCATCGGCAGCATCTTCCTGTGCGCGGTGCATTTCGGCGAAAATCTTGCGCTGGCCTTCAGGGGTGCGGGCGTCGATCTGGACAGGCGTGCTGCCCCAGTCGTCCCCGGATTCATAGCTGGCGGCGCTGCTGGCCATCATGACGTCGATCATGTTCATCTGCTGAGCGGCAAAGCCCATCATACCCAAAGCAAAAACCGAACCACCAATACGCAACGGATCCATCGTACAAGCTCCCCTGTAAGCAATAAACGAACAGGCCATAGCGCCATGATGGTAACAAAGCGGTTAAGGCAGGAGAGATTATTTTACGTCTGCTTTATCCCAGCAAATTATGCTTTTTCAGGCAGTGGCGCAGTTGGTCATAGGATAGGCCCAGCGCCTTGGCGGTCTGGCGCTGGTTAAAGCGGTGCTTGCCCATCATGTGCTGCAATATCGCCTTTTCATGACCATCAACCGCGGCGCGCAAATCGGTGACCGAATCGAGATGGGTCAGCGGGGCGGGGGCGGGATCGGAAGCCGCCGTGGTTGCGGTCGCTTGCGCTGGCGTTTCCGGTGCAGTTTGTTGCTGTCGCCAGGGCGATTCGAACGGATCAAACACTATATGATCCACCGGCCGCTGCGGATCATCCCAGCGATAGACGGCGCGTTCGGCAACATTGCGCAATTCACGCACATTGCCCGGCCAGTCATAGGCCACCATGGCGCGCATCGCCGC
>JBGSTI010000189.1:0-3911 GCA_041736605.1 Sphingomonadaceae bacterium | reverse complement strand
CCCTTACCGCCTGCGTTTCCATTTCGCGCTGACGGCGCATGAACTCTTCGGCTTGAGCCTTGGCCTTGTCCTCATCAACTAACGTCGTGCGAAAGAAAAACGGCTCATCAAATGCACCATAGGGCGTCGGGATTTGCGGTCCGCCACGCTCTGCTCCTGTCAGGTTTTTCACATCGGTTTTGACAAAGCGGAAATAGCTGGCGATTTCCAGATCGGGCCGCGCCATCCGGTCAATCACCGCCTTGGCAAAGGGGCTGACCTTTGACCCCGTCGGCGCAGCATCAAAGGCATAGGAACCGCGTGTGGTGGAATAAAATACCACCCCATCCCAATTATTGGGCAGGTTGATGCTGTCCACCTTTTGCGAAGGATCAGCATCGGTCAATTGCACCACCGGATCGCGGGTGCGGCAGGCATCCATGAACATCATCGGAAAGCTTTTGGCCCGCGATGCGGCGCGCAGCACCAGCCCCAAGGGCACAAATGCCTTGTCCAGATCACCCCGGCTGGCCAACATTGGCGCATCCACCGGCACCAGATAATTGGTACTGGCATATTCAAAGCCATGCCCGGCAAAATAGACCAAGGCCGCCTCTGATTGCGCCGCCACATCGCCAAAGCGCGCAATCGCATCGCGCATTTCAGCAGCATCACCATTGGCCAGCCGGATCACGCGGAAACCGGAATCGGCCAGCGCCTTGCAAATCGCATCGGCATCATTGGCGGCATTGCCCAGATGCGCCCATTCCAGCCCCGAATAGGCGCTGTTGCCAATCACCAACGCCACCCGGTCGCTTTGCCGTTCGGCATCGCAGGCCATAGCGGGATCAAGCGGCTGGGCCAGGGCTGGGGCAGACAGGCCAAAGCAGGCGCTGGCCAGCAATGCGGCGAACAAATGGGGGGAGTAAGTCATAACGCAATAGTGCCGCGTTGCACGGCGCACGCCAAGCGGATTTTCCCACGATTTTTCATTTCTCGCACTTGCAACATTGCAAATCGATACTTATTTTCTCCATCGAAAGCCTTTGTTCAGCCTTTGCTGGCTAAAGGCGCATCACATATACCCCTAAGGCCTCCCCCCGGCAGATCGGACCGTTTCACATGAGCAAGCAACTGCAAATCGCTGCGGCCTTTTCGGTGCTGTCGATGGCCATGCTGGCGATTGTGTCGCCGGGGATTGCGGCGCGCCATGATGGCGCGTCGGGTGCGTTTTTCAGCGGTCGCGATGTGGCGGCACCGTCTGCTCCCAGCTTTACTTTGCCGTTTCTGGGCCGCTAAGACACAAGCCCTCTGGCAGCAATCCGGCGCGCAGACGCTCTGCCAGCGCCCGGCCATCCTCTCCCTGCAACCGCCGTTCGGCCAAGGCTGCCGACGCCCGGCTCTTGGCGAGTTTGCGGCCTGTTTCATCCATGATCAGCCGGTGATGACACCATGTCGGCACAGGCAGGCCCAGCAGCGCCTGAAGCAAGCGATGGACATGGCTGGCGGCAAACAGATCCGCGCCGCGCACCACCAAAGTCACGCCATCGGCGGCATCATCCAGCGTCGCGGCCAGATGATAGCTGGAAGGCGCATCCTTACGCACCAACACCACATCGCCCAGCAGATCAGGCCGCGCCTGTTGCGCGCCTGCCAATTGGTCATGCCAGAATAAAGGCCCAGTCAGGGTCATGGCCTTCGCCACATTCAGCCGCCAGCTATGGGGGTCGCGTGTCACAAGCACAGGGTCTGCATCGCGGCAGGTTCCGGGATAGATCAGCCCCTCTGGCCCGGATTGTGTCGCGCGTTCGGCAATTTCAGCGCGCGTGCAGCGGCAGGGATATAAAACGCCCATGGCCTTCAAATGCTCCGCCGCGTCGGCATAGCTGGCCAGTCGCTGCGACTGAAGCACCACTGGCCCATCCCAATCCAGCCCCAGCCAGGCCAGGTCCGCCATCGCGGCATCGGCAAATTCGGCGCGGCTGCGCGGCCCGTCAATATCCTCAATCCGCAGCAGAAACCGCCCATTGGCACCGCGCGCCGCGTCATGCGCCATGATCGCAGCATAGCCATGGCCCAGATGCAGCAGGCCGTTCGGGCTGGGCGCAAAGCGGGTTACCAACAAGCCAGAGGCCTGCGGCATGTTAACCCCTCTTGACGTGCCCGGTTCTGCCATGGTCATTTGCGCCGTCATAATGTCACAAGCCTGTCATGGCCATATGGTGTGAGACAGGCCTAGTGGTTGCCTATGGGGAGACGTTTTCATGTTTCATCCCGATCTGATGGATCAAAGCGGGTCGTTACGAAGACCGGACATGCCGGAAATGGCCGCAGGCGGGCGGCATCCGGACAATTGCCCCGCCTTGGTGCTCAACGCCGATTACACACCTTTGAGCTATTATCCATTGAGCCTATGGCCATGGCAAACCGCGATCAAGGCCGTGTTTCTCGACCGGGTGACCATCGTCAACACCTATGACCGCGAGGTGCACAGCCCCAATCTCGACATGAAAATTCCGTCGGTGATTGCGCTGAAACAATATGTGAAGCCTTCCGAATTTCCGGCCTTTACCCGATTCAACCTGTTCCTGCGCGACCGGTTTCAGTGCCAATATTGCGGCAGCGGCGACCATTTGACCTTTGATCATGTTACTCCGCGCCGATTGGGCGGGCGCACCAGCTGGGAAAATATCGCCACCGCCTGCGCGCCGTGCAACATGAAAAAGGGCGGGCGCACACCGGCCCAGGCGCATATGCGGCTTAATCACGCGCCGATCCGCCCGACCAATTGGCAATTGCAAGATCGCGGGCGCGGATTTCCGCCCAATTATCTGCACAATAGCTGGCGCGACTGGCTCTATTGGGATGTCGAACTGGAAAGCTGATACCTCACGCATTCATTTGCCATTCACGCGGGGCAGCCGACCGTGTAGGCTTGGGTCAGAATAATAATCAGGGGTACAGGCATCATGGCATCGACACGCGAACGCTCGCCAGGATTCAAACTGGCGATGACGGTGATAATCGGTGCCTTGCTCGCCATCCCGCTGATGATGGTTTATGCTTTGGTCTGGGATCGGCAGAGCCAGTCACAGACGGCGCAGGCCAGCATTGCCCAGGGCTGGGGCGGCGCGCAAGTGCTGGCCGGGCCGGTATTGATCATTCCGTTTGAGTCAGAAAATGTCGAAACGGTGAATGAGAATGGCAAGGATCGCACGCGCACCGTGAAGGTGGAGCGGTTTCTGTATCTCTCGCCCTTGACCCACAAGACCCAAACCGATCTGACGCCGGAACGGCGGCGCAAGGCGATTTATGAATCGGTGCTGTTTCGCGCCGCGCAAACGGGCCGTGCCAGCTTTGCCCTGCCCGCCGATCTTAACCGCTATGGCGTGACGCGTGAGGTTCTCAAGCTTGACCGGGCCGAACTGCGCTTTGGCGTATCCGATGCGCGCGGCCTGCAATCGGGCGCAAAAGCCAGCGTCAATGGCGTGGGCCTGGAACTGTTGCCCGGCAAGGGGCTGAATGCCACCAACGGCTCAGGCTTTTTCGGCTTTGTGACTTGGGATGGCACCGGCGCGCTCGACGTTGCTTACGATTTTGCCGTGCATGGCAGTGGCTCGTTGTCGCTGGTGCCGCGCGGTGGCAATACCGATTGGCAGGTGAAATCGCCCTGGGCGCATCCCAGCTTTGGCGGCAATTTCCTGCCCGCGACACGCAAGATCAGTGACGCCGGGTTCACCGCATCGTTCGGTATTCCCAATCTGGCGCTGGGTCAGGCCATCGTGATGACCGATGATCCTTCGGCCCCCACCATCGCCGATCCTGCCAACAAAAGCAGCATTGGCATCTATCCCACCGAAACCGGTGGCGGCGCTATGCAAAGCCAGGCGGCCAGCATCCATTTGGTCGAGCCGGTGGACCTGTACAGCCAG
>JBGSTI010000179.1:0-3857 GCA_041736605.1 Sphingomonadaceae bacterium | reverse complement strand
GCGACCCGGATGACGCGGATGCTGGATGAAGCGCCGGTGCTGCCGCTGCTCGTCCGTTCCGATGGCCGGATCGAGGCACCAGACCGGCTGGCGGCGTGGTTTGGCCTTGAAAAAATGCCCGAATTTCTCTCCGAACTTTCCGCCGAAGGGCAGGGGATTCCGGCGGAGGAATATGAGGCGCTGTTTGCCGCTGTGCGCAACGCGCAAAAGGGCGGCGAGCCTTTCCACATGGCGTTGAGCCCGCAGGGCGGCGACCGATCATTGGTAGCGCGCGGGCATCTGGCCGATCCGCAGATTTCGCCGGGCAGCGCAGCGTTGATCTGGTTGTTTGACATGACCGAGGTCAACGCAACCTTGCGCCAATTGGGCGAAGAGCGCGACACCGCGCGCCATGCCTTTGCTGCTTTGTCGGGCCTGATCGAGGCCGCGCCCATGCCGATGTGGCATCGCGGGCCGGATCTTAAACTGATGCTGGTCAATCAGGCCTATGTCACCGCCGTCGATGGCAGCAGCGCCGAGGATGTAATCGCAGCGGGCACCGAACTGGTTGAGCCGGTTGGCGGCATGACCGCGATGGCGATTGCCGCCAAGGCGCGTAAGGATGATGCGCCCGTCTCGCGCATGGTACCCGCCACGATCTACGGCCAGCGCCAGATGCTGCATGTGACTGATCTGCCCTTGGGCGAAACGGGCGTGGCTGGCTATGCGGTCAATGTGCAGGAGCTGGAGGATCGCTCGCGCCAGCTGGAGCAATTCCGCGAGGCGCAGCGCGATTTGCTCGATCATCTGTCCGCCGCCGTGGCGCAATTTGATCGCAATCGCGCACTGATATTCTCCAACCAGCCGTTCCTGCGCCTGTTTGACTTGAAGCCCATCTGGCTGACCGATCAGCCCGAATTTGATCGGGTGCTCGATCGGATGCGCGAAACGGGTCGCCTGCCCGAAGTGCGCGATTTCCCCGCCTGGCGTGGCGAGCGGCATAGCTGGTTTCTGGCCCCTGATGCGGCAGAGGAAAACTGGCAATTGTCTGATGGCACGCATTTGCGCGTCATCGCCCAGCCAACGCCCGATGGCGGCCTGTTGCTGTTGTTTGAGGACCGCACCGAACAGGTGCAATTGGCCAGCGCGCGCGATACATTGCTGCGCGCCCGCACCGCGACATTCGACAATCTGTTTGAATCGCTGGCAGTATTTTCGCCCGATGGCCGGTTGAATATCTGGAACCGGCGTTTCGGCACGGTATGGGGGCTGGACGAGGAATTCCTCGCCACCCATCCGCGCGTTGACCAATTGCTCAGCAAAATGGGGCTGATGCTCAAACGCCCGGCGCAGGTCGGCGCGATCAGCGAAGTCATCCGCGCTGCGACGCTGGATCGGCAAGAAACGGGCGGCAAGATTGCGCTGGCCGATGGGCGACATTTCGAATTTGCCGGGGTGCCGCTGCCCGATGGCAATGCATTGTTCACGACATTGGACATCACCGATTCGCATGCCGTTGAGCAGGCGCTGCGCGACCGCAACGAGGCATTGATTGAGGCGGACAGCCTGAAAACCCGCTTCCTAACCAATATGAGCTATGAATTCCGCACGCCGCTCACCTCAATCAGCGGCTTTGCCGAAATGCTTGCATCGGGTCTTGCCGGACCGTTGACCCCGCAGGGCGAAGATTATGTGAAGGCCATTCTGGATTCGGTTGAGCGGCTGACCGGACAGATCGAAAATGTGCTGGACCTGACGCAAAGCGAGGCGGGCAATCTGCCGCTCGTCAAGGCGCCGGTATCGGTGTTCAACATGGTCAAGACGCTGGTGACAGAGCGGCAGGGCGCGCTCGACAAGGCAGGACTATCGCTGGATCTGCGTGGGTCCAGCATCGTCGGCAATGTCGATGGCGATGAACGGCGGCTGGCGCAGGCGCTGGGCCAGGTGATCGATAACGCCATTTCGTTCACGCCGCCGGGCGGACAAATTCAGGTGCAGGTGGATCGCCATCAGGGCGGCGTGCGCGTGCTGGTGGCGGATAATGGCCCCGGCATGGACGCCGAGACGCTGGCCGAGATCAACCGCAGCCGCGATATAAGCGGCATCGTACCGGGAACGCCGCAGCGCAAAGGCCTGGGCATCGCACTCGCGCGGCAATTGATCGAGGCGCATAAGGGCAGCTTTGAACTGGCCAGCGAGGCAGGGCAGGGCACGGTGGTGGCGATATGGCTGCCCTGACGATTGTGCTGCCCGATGCGCAGGCCACCGAGCAATTGGGCGCGACGCTGGCCGAAATCGTGCGCGCCGGTGATGTCATTACGCTGTCGGGCGGACTTGGCATGGGCAAGACCAGCCTGGCGCGCGGTCTGATCAGGGCGCTGGGCCATCAAGGCGAAGTGCCAAGCCCCAGCTTTGCGATTGTGCAGCCTTATTATCCGCCCGATGTGCAATTGCCGGTTTTGCACTGCGATTTCTATCGGCTGGAAACGGCCAGCGACCTTATCGAACTGGGCCTTGAAGATGAGGCCGCCGATGGCGTTATGCTGGCGGAATGGCCCGAAAATGTCGGCGGCATGACAGGCGCGCATATCCTGGCATTGACGCTGGCCGTGCCAGACGACATGGGCGGGGATGCGACTGGCAACGCCGCTGGCCGCATCGCCACTTTGACCCCCGGCGCAGACTGGAAAGACCGCCTGACATGCCTCAAAAACCTGCGATCGATTTAAGCGTTCCGGCGCACGCACCCGCCTTTCTGGACGGGGCAGGCTGGGGCGGGGCGGATATTGTGCCGATGGTGGGCGATGCCTCGTTCCGGCGCTATTTCCGCGTTGAAAATGGTGCGCAGGCCGCGATCTTGATGGACGCGCCGCCGCCGCATGAAGATCCGCGCCCGTTCATCCACATCGCGCGTTATCTGACTGACAATGGCCTGCATGCGCCGCAGATTTTGGCCGAGGATGCTGCGCGCGGCTTGGTGTTGCTCGAAGATTTCGGCAATGATCGGGTGCGGGAGCATCTGGATGCCAATCCGGGTGACGAACAGGCCATCTATGCCAAGGCCATCGATGCGCTGCACCAGTTGCACCAATGCCCGCCCGCCGATGCCGCGCCTTATGACATGGCGGTGTATCTGCGCGAGGCCGCGTTGTTGACCGAGTTCTATGCCCCGGCGCGCGGGTTGGACGTTGATCTTGCAGGCTATGAGGCGGCATGGCGCGCCGTGTTGGCCCCGGTGCTGGCGGTGCAGCAGCCGGGCGTGACTGTGCTGCGCGATTATCATGCCGAAAACATCATGCTGCTGGCCGATGGACGGCAGGGCCTGCTCGATTTTCAGGACGCGCTGATTGGCCATCCGGCTTATGATCTGGTGTCGTTGTTGCAGGATGCGCGCCGCGATGTGACCGCGCAGGCAGAGCGCGCGATGCTCGATCACTATCAGGCTTTGGCCCAACCGGGCGCGGATTTCGAAGCGCATTATCATGTGCTGGGGGCACAGCGGAATGCCAAGATTGTCGGCATTTTCGTGCGCCTGTGGAAGCGCGACGGCAAGCCGCGCTACCTCTCGCTGATCCCGCGTGTATGGGCGCATCTGGAACGCGATCTGGCGCATCCGGCACTCGCCCCGGTGCGCGGCTGGTTCGACGCCAATATCCCGGCGGAACTGCGCGCGCAGGGCGGCGGAGAATTTGCGGCATGAGCCAGACCATCACCGATACGGCGATGGTCATGGGGGCGGGGCTTGGCAAACGCATGCGCCCGCTCACCTCGTTGCGGCCCAAGCCCTTGGTGCCAGTGGCGGGCAAGGCGCTGATCGATCACAGCCTCGACCGGCTGGAGGACGCGGGCGTGTCGCGCGTCATCGTCAATGTCCATTA
>JBGSTI010000177.1:0-6724 GCA_041736605.1 Sphingomonadaceae bacterium | reverse complement strand
ACCGGGGCGCCGCGCGCCGCCAAAGCCTGCGCCGGGGCCAGCGCGACCCCCGCCGGTTGCACCGCCGAAAATGCCTTCAAACAGATCGCCCAGATCAATGCCATCATTGCCAAAGCCAGAAAATCCGCTACCGCCGGGGCTGGCCTGCCGATATTGGCCACCACCACCAGCGCCGCCGCCATAGCCGAACGGCATGGCCGGATTGCCCTCCATGTCGATCTCACCCCGGTCAAATTGCGCGCGCTTGGCGGCATCGGACAATAGATCATAGGCGCGCGTCGCTTCGGAAAAGCGTTCGGTCGCCTTGGGATTATCCTTGTTCTTATCGGGATGGAGTTCCTTGGCCAGCTTGCGATAGGCGGATTTGATCTCCTTTTCACTCGCGCTGCGGGGAACGCCCAATATCGCGTAGGGATCAGCCATTTTGATTACCTGTCACTTCCTGAAATACACATGCCGTGCGGCCTGTGCCGCCTCACTTACCCCTTCAAATCGGCATTGTCGCAGCATTCGTCAACATGGAGGCTCAGTCATTTCTTGTTGGCCCCGCATCACAGCGCGCAAAATCAGGTAAAGCACCAGCCCGAATGGTCCGGCCATGAAGGTGAAAAACAGCACCGGCACCTGCAAAATCCGGCTGATATTCAGGCTATCGGCATTGCGCGCCACCCAGATGCCAACGAACAGATCGAACGCCAGATAATGGATCCAGCCAATCGTTGCCCCGCCCTGGCTCATGAAAATCGACTGGACGCCGGGCAAAGTGGTGAAATCCATGCCGCCGCTGCCCCCGGCGATTACAGTCCCGCCGTCGAATGAGCCGCTGAGCAGCCCAATGATCAATACCGCATAGGCCATGGCAAGCAACCCGCTGCCCCCCAGAAACAGCCCGCGCTGCAACCATCCGGGGCGCGGCGCAAAGGCCAGGATTACCCAGCAAATCAGCGCCCATGTATTGGCGACACTAAAAATCTGTTCCCAAGGCATTGCCATATCAAACTCTCCCCTATCGCCGCCTGACGCTCTGGCTTATTGCGACGCCATGACTCAGACTGATCCTTTTTCGCTTTTCCAGACATGGTTCGATGCTGCCGCAGCATCAGAACCGAATGATCCCAATGCGATGGCGTTGGCCACATCGACTCCGGATGGCTTTCCTTCGGTACGCATGGTGCTGCTGAAAGGCCATGATGCCAATGGATTTGTTTTTTATACCAATATGGAAAGCCGCAAGGGCGGCGAGATATTGGCGAACCGTCAGGCCGCCTTGCTGTTTCACTGGAAATCCCTGCGCCGCCAGATCCGCATCGAAGGCGCGCTGACCCAGGTGGATGACGCCGAAGCCGACGCCTATTTCGCCAGCCGCGCGCGCGATTCCCAGATCGGCGCATGGGCCTCTGCCCAGTCGCGCCCGCTATCGGGCCGCACGCAATTTCTGGCCGATATTGCCAAAACAACGGCGCGGTTTGGCATAGGCAATGTGCCCCGCCCGCCGCACTGGACGGGCTTTCGCCTGACGCCGCAGCGGTTTGAATTCTGGCAGGATCAGGCCTTTCGCCTGCATGATCGGCATATCTATGTGCGCAAGGATGGCGGCTGGGATACCGGCATGCTCTATCCATGAGCGCCGGGCATAGCCACGCGCCGATCAACCTTGGTATCCGCGCGGCGATGGCCAGCGTGGCCGTGGCCCTGTTCCTCACTGCGCTAAAGGCCCATGCCGCGATTAGCACCGGATCGGTGGCCATGCTGGGTTCGCTCGCCGATAGCGGCTTGGATCTGATCGCCTCTTTGGTCACGCTGGCCGCTGTGCGCATCGCCGCCCAGCCTGCCGATCACGCGCACCGTTTCGGCCATGGCAAGGCAGAGGCGCTGGCGGCTTTATTTCAGGTAGCCCTCATTTCCGCCTCGGCGCTGCTGATTGGTTGGCGCGCGATTGACCGGATGACGCATCAAGTGCCCACCGAGGCGCCTGAATTGGGCATTGCCGTGTCGGTGGTAGCAATTGTGGTGACCTTCGCTCTGCTCGCCTATCAACATTATGTGGTGCGCAAAACCGGGTCGCTGGCGATCCAGAGCGATCATCTACATTATCAAAGCGACATGCTGCTCAACCTGTCCGTCATCGCTGCCATCGTGCTGGATACGATCCTGCACGTGCGCGGCGCCGATGCGGTGATGGGCGTTGGCATTGCCCTGTGGCTGATCTGGGGCGCGTGGAGCGCGGCGCGCACCGCCATAGATCAGTTGATGGACCGCGAATGGCCGCAGGAAAAGCGTGAGCGGTTCCTGGCCGTCGCCCTCACCCATCCCGAACTGGCAGGCATCCACGATCTGCGCACCCGCACCAGCGGCAATCAGGATTTCGTGCAATTCCACGTCTGGGTCGATCCCGACATGACCGTGCGTGAGGCGCACCGGGTGATGGACGAGGTGGAGGATCAATTGGCCGCTGAATTTCCCGGCCTTGAAATTCTGATCCATCCCGACCCACAGGGGCATGAGGATGATGAGCACCATTTTACCGAGGAGCTGCCCCATGGCTGATCTGCCCTATTATCATGTCGATGCCTTTGCCGACCGGCCCTTTACCGGCAATCAGGCGGCGGTGATGATCCTGGATGCATGGCTGGACGATGCCGTGTTGCAGGCAATCGGCGCGGAGAATATGTTTGCCGAAACCGCGTTTCTGGTACCCGATGCCAGCGGCGCGGCGGATTATGAGCTGCGCTGGTTCACCCCCACAGTAGAAATCCGCCTGTGCGGCCACGCCACTTTGGCCAGCGGCCATGTGATCCTGATGCAGCAGCCGGATCGCCAGCGAGTTACGTTCCGTACCAAGCTGGCCGGGGTGCTGGAGGTGGTCCGCGAAGCCAATGGCTATGCCGTCGCCCTGCCCGCGATTGCCACCGAAACGGTGGACTATCCCGAAGCTGTCGCCGCAGTAGGCGGCAATCCCGTGGAAGTGCGCCGCAACCCCGATCATTATAATGTGCTGCGCTACGCCAGCGCCGCTGAAGTGGTCGCCCTGAAACCCGATATGCGCGCATTGGCAGCACTGGGCCATGACAGCTTTACCGCAACCGCCCCCGGCATCGAGACCGATATTGTCAGCCGCGTATTCGTACCCGGCGCGGGCGTGGATGAAGACCCGGTCACCGGATCATCGCACGCGGTGCTGACCCCCTATTGGGCGGGCCTGTTGGGGCGCGACAGCTTTACCGCCTATCAGGCCAGCGAACGCGGTGGCCACCTTACCTGCCGTCTGGATGGCGACCGGGCCTGGCTATCGGGCCAGTGTGTGACGGTGGTTGAGGGCGTTTTCAGGGTTTAATCCTTAGCCGATCGGTCGCTGCCCACCCCGCTGCGACTAGGCATCAAGATGCCAAGTCTCGCTGCCCCTCCCGCAAGCGGGCGGGGATGTGCCTTCTTCTCCCCTCCCGCTTGCAGGAGGGGCCGGGGGTGGGCCAGTCCAAACCATCCACACCCACAAAAAAGGGGCGACCCTTTCAGGCCGCCCCGTTCAGTCTCGCGCATTATCGTGTGGTTCAATCGTCGATATTGCGCTTGAAGGTTTCCGGCAGGAACAGCACGCCGATCACAAAGGTCAGCGCGGCAATCACAATCGGATACCAGAGGCCGTAATAAATGTCCCCGGTCGCGGCCACCATCGCAAAGGCCGTGGTAGGCAGGAAGCCGCCGAACCAGCCATTGCCGATATGATAGGGCAGTGACATCGAGGTATAGCGGATGCGGCTGGGGAATAATTCCACCAGCAATGCAGCGATAGGCCCGTAAACCATGGTCACCAGCAGCACCAGATAGGTGAGGATGGCCACCACCAAAGGCTTGTTGATCTGCGCCGGATCAGCCGTGGTCGGATAACCGGCGCTGGCCAGTTCCGCCTTTACTTCGGTCTGGAACGCAGTGATCGCAGCAGCGCGGTCTTCGCCCGTTACCTTGGCCGGATCGGGCGCAGTAAAGGTTTTGTCGCCGATCTTGACCGTGGCAATCGTGCCCAAGGGCGCTTCAACCTTGGTATAGCTGATCGCATTTTTCGCCAGGAACGATTTGGCAATGTCGCAGCTTTTGCTGTCGAACTTGTTCTTGCCGATGGGGTCAAACTGCAACGAGCAGTCATCATCTGCCGACACTACCGATACCGGCGAAGACGCAACGGCCTTGGCCATGGCGGGATTGGCCGCATTGCTCAAAGCGTCGAAAGCCGGGAAATAGGTCAAAGCCGCCAGCGCACAGCCGGTGAGGATGATCCATTTGCGGCCCACCTTGTCCGACCACCAGCCGAAAAAGATGAAGAACGGCGTACCAATGGCCAACGCAATGGCGATCAGGATATTGGTCGTCGCGCCATCCACCAGCAGCATTTTTTCAAGGAAGAACATCGCATAGAACTGGCCGGTGTACCACACCACAGCCTGACCAGCGACGGCACCCAGCAGCGCGATCAGCACCCATTTCAGGTTGCCCCACTTGCCGAAAGCTTCGGTCAGCGGTGCCTTTGACGTTGTGCCTTCGTCTTTCATTTTCTGGAAAACGGGGCTTTCGGCCAGCTGCATACGAATCCACATCGAAACCGCCAGCAGGATGATCGACACCAGGAACGGCACGCGCCAGCCCCAGTCCTTGAACGCTTCTTCGCCAATGATCGTGCGGGTGCCGATAACCACCAGCAGCGCTGCAAACAGGCCCAAAGTCGCTGTGGTCTGGATGAAGCTGGTATACAGGCCGCGCTTGTTGTTGGGTGCGTGTTCAGCCACATAAGTCGCAGCCCCGCCATATTCGCCGCCCAGAGCAAGGCCCTGAATCAGGCGCATCAGCACCAGCATGATCGGGGCCGCAACGCCAATCGACGCATAAGAAGGCAGGATGCCGACAACGAAGGTCGACATGCCCATCAGGCCCATGGTGACGAGGAAGGTATTCTTGCGCCCCACCAGATCGCCGATACGGCCAAAGAACAATGCGCCGAACGGACGCACCGCAAAACCGGCGGCAAAGGCGGCGAGCGCAAAAATAAACGCCGTGGTTTCGTTCACACCGCTGAAAAACTGCGCGGAAATAATCGAAGCCAGAAGGCCATACAGGTAAAAATCATACCATTCGAACACGGTGCCAAGCGATGAGGCGGTGATGACAAGCTTTTCGCTTTGTGTCGCCTCATGATGCTTGGGTATGGAATCAGCATTGGTCGCCATCATCTCTCTCCCTTAATGTTTCTTAAAAGCTGTATTTCGCGGCAAATTCCAGTCTGTTGAGCTGACCGGACGCGCCATTTACCAATTGTCGTTCGCCGTGGCGCAGTTCGACGCCCAGATCGAGTTGCTTGACCGGCGACCAGAACAGGTTGCCCGCCACGCTCCACGCCTGATCGTTAAAGGCGTTGAATGTGCCCGCAGCAAAGCCGCCGGGATAGTTGGCCTGTTGGTAGCTAACCATCAGATTGCTGCGCAGCGTCGGCGTCCAGCCAAGGCGAACAGCGGCCAAAGCGGCCAGTGTATCCACCCGCTCCAGTTGGCCCGTGCCAGGTACAAAAATCGCGTCGGGCGCGAAGTTCAGGCCGACATAGCGGCTGATCCCGGTGCCATAGGTGGCCATGAAGCGCAGGTCGTAGCGTTTGGCGCTGTCCAGAAACAGCTTGCCCGCCACGCTGACGCCATAGCCCATCGTGTCATCATGGGTGATACCATTGTCGATGGCCAGCTGGCGCACCAGTCCGGCCACTGTAAACTCACCATAGCTGCCCGAAACATTCAGCCGCGCCGCGAAATCGGGCATGGAATCATCGTCATTTTCAACCAAAGCCGGGCTGCCCAGATTGGCCGAAGCGGTTTCGGGATTTTCGGCCGAGACATGCAAGGTCACACCCTTGCCCACCGGCGTTGAATAGCGAATCAGCGGCTGACGAACGAACACTGTGCCTGCGGGGGTGCCAACAAAATCGGTCGATTCAGGCAGCACGGCTACATTCTGGAATGTTGACCAGTCCTGACCCACGGTCAGCCCATCAAACTGCACATAGGCACGGCGCAGCGCCAGATCATAGCCGTTGGTGGTGCGTTCACTGCCTTGCGTGCCAGCCGCTGTCTGGAAATCGGTTTCGACATAGGCTTTCAGCACATGGCCTGCGACCTGCGTGTCGATGTTCATCCACAGACGGGTTTGCTTGGCCGAAAAATCGGCATCGGTGGATTCGCGTACTGCGCCCACCGGGATCGCTTGCGGCAAATAGAAATCGCGGCCCAGCGAATTGGCAGCAACATCGCCATCATCCCATTTGCTGAATGTCGCGACAGTCTTGATAAAGCCGCCCAACTTTATGCGGGTGCCACCATTGCCGACGGTAAAGCCATCGGGAATAGCCGCAGCAGCGGGGGCAGCGGTCGTTGCAGCCTTGGCCGCATCGGCCACCGCCGCCACTTCCACAACGCGCGTTTCCGCCCGTGTCACAGCGCCGCGCAGCTCGGCATTTTCCTGCCGCGTGGCCTGCAACTCACCTTGGAGCGACCCGAAGGCGTTTTCGAGCGCGGCCAATCGCGCCTCAAGCTCTTGTTCCTTGGCCGTGGCTGCTGCAGCCTCGCCGCTGGCAAGCGACAGGCTGGCAACCCCGGCTAGTAAAATGGCAGTGACCCTAAACGTTTTCATGACATCCCTCTCTCCGCCGGATGGCTCCGGCCCCCATGTGATGCTGCCAGTTGATCGGGCA
>JBGSTI010000174.1:0-8817 GCA_041736605.1 Sphingomonadaceae bacterium | reverse complement strand
GAACAGGCGCAAACGGTGACGATGATTACCGCCGCCGTCGATGAAACCGCCTTGGCGGCCGATTCCATGTCATCCACCATCGCCGCGATCCGCAGCGACACCGAACGCACGGTCACCAAAATGGGCAGCCTGACCGCAGGCTATGCCGCCATTGATGACAAGCTGCGAAGCCTGCACACCGCCAGCCGCCAATTTGCCGGTGGCATGGCCTGATCAGGCGGTTTCCAGCAGCTGCCGTGCGGCCTGTTGTCCGCTAAGCAGCGCGCCATGCACAGTGCCGGGATAAAGCGGATGTGCGGCTTCACCGGCCAGCACCAACGCGCCTTCGGGTTTGGCGAGCGCCGCACGGTCTTTTGATGAACTGCCCATAGCGGTGAAGGAATAGGATCCCAGCGCAAAAGGATCGCGATTCCACCGGGTGATCTGCGCCGCCTTGGGCACGGGCGTTGTATTGCCGAACATGCGACGCAACGCCTGATGCGCGTTGTCGATGATCGCCGCATCGTCCAGCGACTCCATCGCCAAGGCCGCATCGGCGCCGGTAAAGCCCAGCAGACAGGGCGCGCCGATCCGCGCCAGGCTGACCCACTGGCCCCAATCGCCGGGGCTATCGTGCAGAAATTCGTGCCAATCGGCGTCCGGATCCCAGAACGGCGCGTTAAATCGCAGGAAATGCTTGTTGAGCAACCCCATGCCCAACGCATTGATTGCGTTTTGCCAACGCGTAGGCAAGGGCGGATCGAAAGCAATGGCATTGGCTTTAAGCACGCCCAACGGCACCGTGATGATCACCGTGTCGGCGCGCAACACATCCCCATTGGCCAGCGTCACCGCCGCATCGGAATCCTGCCACGCAATCTGCGTCACCTTCTGGCCCAGCCGGATATCCAGCCCGTTGGCCAGATAGGTGGCCAGTTGATCATAACCGCCGGGAAATAGCTGGTCGGCCCCATCATATTCCCCGGCATCATCAATATGCCAGGCCGATAGCTGACCCACGCTGCCGCCATATTCCTGCTCATAATTCGACGCGAGGTAAAAGCGCAGCTGCGCATCCTGCGACGGCGTCCTTTGGGCAGGAGGCAAGATAGAGTCCACGGCTGCTTGCACCGATATGTCTTGATTCAGCGCCTCGGCCTTGGCCAATGCGCGTTCGACCACGCCTTCGGCCCAATCGGTTCCGGCGGCGCGCACGCCGCGCGCGCGCAGGGCGGGATCGATATGCAATTCGGCGCTGTCATAGCTGGTCTCAACGCCCTGCATCCCGGCCATTTTCGTTAGAGCGGTCAGCGGATTGCCGTTGGTCCCATGAGTCCATGGCGCGCCAAGATCAGCCGGCAGATCGGGCCATAAACGGCTGGTATGCAATCGCCCGCCAATCCGGTCGCGCGCTTCGATGATAATAGGCGTCTGCCCCGCATCGGCCAGCATGCGCGCGGCGGCCAGACCGGCGATTCCGGCCCCAATGATCAGGATGTTGCTTTGCTTGCCTGTGGCGGGCGATGCACATCGGCCAAGCGATGGCAGCAAGGCTGCGCCTGCCAATCCTTTGATCAACGTCCGCCGGTGCCATTTCGCCATAGACTTACCCCCTATCGAAATGGCTGCTCACGATACCATTGGGTGATGACATATTTCACGCCCTTGCGCACTTTCATGCCGTGATGGATCGTGGCCGGATTGACGCTGCCATCAATGCGGCGATTGTTCCAGCACAGCAGCTTGCCAGTTTCGGGCTGGATCAGCTTGTCTATGGCCTTGAACCGCGTTGCGCCGCCTGCCTCAACGGCGTTGAGATAGATCATCAGCGTCCAGGTCCGCTGGCCGCCGACGCTGCAATAGGTGGCGTAATCTGCGCCCTGTGGCTCGAAATAGTCGGTATGCTGCTTAAATTCCTGGCCGATATCGTACCGCTGGCCCTGCGGCGGTTCGGCATAAAGCGCGTCGATGCCCGTCAGTGCATAGAGCCGCGCCTCCAAATCCTGCGTCACCGGATCGGCAAGGTCGAGATCGCAGGTCTCACTGGTGCGATAGGCATAGTCGCCATTCGCATCGGCAATGGTCGAGGGGCGGCGCTGGATTTCAATCCGTTCGATCAGCGCCGCACACAGATCATAGGGCAGAAAGCCACGCACCTGAAACAGCGCGACCTTGGCATTGGGCACGCGCTGCATGCCCGGCCAAGCGGCCAGCCGCGCCCCCAGATCGCCATGGATTATTTGCAGGGGCCCAGCCATTTTCCGGTTGTGTTGATTACGACTTTCATCGGCTTGCCATCGCGCTTGCCGGTGGAGACTGACCGCATGGCATAGCTGCGCGCGCTATAGGTGCCGGTGGTGGTGACCTTTAGCGGTTCGGTAAGGCGTGGGGACAGGCAGCTGGCCGTGCCGCTGATCTTGCCGCCCGCCATGGTCATGGCAATATCGGTGCATTTCACATCGCGCTGGCGCAGCAATTCCGCCGGGGTCTTGCTGGCCTGGCCCGGCGTCAGGCAGCTATTGTGCGGCTTGGGCTTGGCCGCCGATTTGGCCAGGAAATCGGGGATGCCGGGGATGTCGATGCTTTCGACAGTCCCCTTATGGCTCCACTTTCCCGGCTCAGGCTGGATGGTGGCGGCGCTGGTCAGCATCACGGCTCCGGTGGCGAAAACCACCATCCAACCCTTGCGCATTACAGAACCTCGAACAGGCCAGCAGCGCCCATGCCGCCGCCGACGCACATGGTGACCACCACATATTTCGCGCCTTGGCGCTTGCCCTCGATCAGGGCGTGGCCAACGCAGCGGGCGCCAGTCATGCCATAGGGATGGCCGATCGAGATCGAGCCGCCATTGACGTTGAGCTTATCCATCGGAATGCCCAGCACATCGGCGCAATAGAGCACCTGCACGGCAAAGGCTTCGTTGAGTTCAAACAGGCCGATATCGGCCACCGTCAAGCCAAAACGCTTAAGCAAGGCGGGAACCGCGACAACCGGGCCAATGCCCATTTCGTCAGGTTCGGTGCCGCCCACGGCCATGCCGACATAGCGGCCCAATGGGGTCAGGCCGCGCTGCGCCGCAACAGCGGCTTCCATCAGGATGACGGCGGACGAACCATCGGACAGCTGGCTGGCATTTCCGGCGGTGATGCAGCCACCTTCGATCACGGGTTTCAAGGATTTCAGGCCTTCCAGCGTGGTTTCGGGACGGTTGCCCTCGTCTTTCGACAGGGTGGTGTCCTTCATGGTGACTTCGCCGGTTTCCTTGTTGACGACGCCCATGCTGGTGGTGACTTCGACGATTTCGTCATCGAATTTGCCAGCGGCCTGCGCAGCGGCAGTGCGCTGTTGCGACTGGAACGCATATTCGTCCTGACGGTCGCGGCTGATGTTATAGCGTTTGGCAACGATTTCGGCGGTTTGCAGCATCGGCATATACACCGCCTGATGCATCGCCATCAGCTGGGGATCGGGCTGAACGCGCATATCCTTGGTCTGCACCAGGCTGATCGATTCCTGACCGCCAGCCGCGACAATATCCATGCGGTCGATGATGATCTGCTTGGCGGCGGTGGCAATGGTCATCAGGCCCGACGAGCACTGACGGTCCATGGTCATGCCTGAAACGGTGACGGGCAGGCCTGCGCGCAAAGCGACCTGACGGCCGATATTGCTGGATTGTGCGCCCTGTTGCATGGCTGCGCCCCATAGGCAGTCATCCACCTCTGCGCCTTCAATCCCGGCGCGCTCTACTGCGGCTTTGAGCGAGAACGAACCAAGCGTTGCGCCAGCCGTGGCGTTGAATGCGCCGCGATAGGCCTTGCCAATCGGTGTGCGGGCGGTGGAAACGATAACGGCGTCACGCATGGAAACTCTCCTGATCAGATACCCTTTATGCCAGCAAGCTAGCACGGGCGGGAAGGCGGCAACACTTAACGCTTACGTCAAACGATTCAAGCCTTGGTTTTGCAGGCCTGATGCCAGAAAAGGCCGCAGAACCGCGCTTCCGCTACGGCAATGGGGGCGGGCGAGTGGATTGGCCCAACTGACCAAAATGGGCATCATCCTCGCAAAGACAGGAACCCATCATCGAATCGTGAAGCCTTAAGCAAGGGTGATGGCTTTCCGGCTGCGTAAGAATGGCGAAGGGCGACAAAGGCGCAAATTTGCGGCTATGCAATCGATTGTTGAAATTCTATTTCGGTTCGTCCATGACAGTGTCAGGGCAAGCCGTCACAGAATGGTCCCATCCCATTGGAGAGAGACAGTAACATGGCGCAAGGAATTGGCGGAGCAGCCCTGAGCGGCGCGACTACAGGCAGCAAGCCGCGCCTGTCGCTGCTGCGAATCATCGAGATGAATCTGGGCTTTTTCGGCCTGCAATTCTCGTTCGGCCTGCAACAGGGCAATATGGCCCCGATTTATTCCTATCTGGGTGCAGAGGAAGCGGCGCTGCCGATCCTGCAATTGGCTGGTCCGATGACTGGCCTGATCGTTCAGCCGATCATCGGTGCGATGAGCGACCGCACCAATTCGCGCTGGGGCCGCCGCACGCCCTATTTCGTCATTGGCGCTGTGCTGTGCGCGCTGGGCCTGTTTTTCATGCCTTTGTCGCAAAGCATCCTGATGGCGGCCAGCCTATTGTGGATATTGGACGCGGGCAATAACATCACCATGGAGCCGTACCGCGCCTATGTGTCGGATCGACTGAATGAAGATCAGCACAATGTCGGGTTTTTGACGCAGAGCGCGTTTACCGGCCTTGCCCAATGTCTGGCGCTGGGCACACCGGCGCTGCTGGTCGGCCTGTTTGGTATTAACAAGGACGCGATTGGCGGCAATAACATCCCTGATACGGTCTATATCGTGTTCACCATCGGCGCGATCCTGTCGCTCTCCACCATCCTGTGGTCGGTGATCCGCGTGCCCGAATTGCCGCTGACGGACAAACAAAAGGCCGAGATTGATGCGGTGCCCAAGACCGTGTCGTCGACCTTTGCCGAAATCTGGAGCGCCATTCGCGATATGCCCACGCCGATGCGCAAGCTGGGCGTGATGATGCTGTTCCAATGGTATGCCATGGGCATTTACTGGACCTATGTGACCTATTCGATTGCGCGCTCGGTTTACAATACCAGCGAACCGGTGAGCGATGGTTTCCGCAGTGCGGTGCTGACCAATGGCACGATGGGCGCATTTTATAACGCGGTGGCGTTCGTAGCGGCACTGGCGATGATGCCGCTGATCCGCAAATATGGGCCGCGTTATGTGCATGCCGCCGCCTTGGTGGCGGGCGGTATCGGCATGTTGCTGATCCCCCAGATGACACAGGTGAGCTGGCTGTTCCCCGCCGCGATTGGCGTTGGCATTTGCTGGGGCAGCATCATGGGCACGCCCTATGTGATGCTGGCCAGCTGTATCCCGCCGCATCGCACTGGCGTGTATATGGGCATTTTCAACATGATGATCGTGATCCCCATGTTGCTGAATGCCGCGACTTTCCCGTTTTATTATGAGCCTTTGCTGGGCGGCGATGCGCGCAATGCGCTGATGCTGGCAGGTGTGCTGCTTGTCTGTGCTGCGATCGCCGTGCTGCGTGTCAAGGATAGCGAACTGACGGCATGAGCCAGGGCGGCGTCCCTACCTATTGCCTTGCCGGACGCCATTTCGCGCTGGTGATTGAGGCGGACGCCGCCGGGCTGCCGGTGTGGCGGCATGTTGGCGCGCGCATGGGCGGGGCAGATTTGCCCTATCATTTGGCCAATGCGATGCCGCCTGCCAGCTTTTCACTGGATGCGCGCCCGGCTTTGTCGGCGTTGCCGACATTCGGCACGGGCTGGTTCGGATCGCCCGCCTTGCTGGCGCACCGCGATGGGCGGGATTTCGCGCAGGGCTTTGATGCGTGCACATTTGAATGGGTGGAGCGGGACAGGCATCTGCGCCTGATCCTGACAGACAGCGTGGCGCAGATCCGGGTGGAGCAGGACATAAAGCTCGATCCCGCCAGCGATGTGGCAAAGCTATCGGCGCGGGTGATCAACTTCGGCGACACGCCGCTCGACGTGCAATGGCTGGCCAGCGGCACGATCCCCTTGCCCTCTATCGGCGACAGCGAAACCGCGCGGGTGCAGTTTCCGATTGGTCGTCACAATCACGAATGGGCGATGCAGGATGAGCCGCTGGGCAAGGGCATCTGGCAGCGCGAAAACCGGCGCGGACTGACCAGCCATGATGCCTTTCCCGGCGCGCTGGTGATGCTGCCCGGCGGCACCGCGCAATCCGGCCCCTGTTTCGGCGCGCAGCTGGCCTGGTCGGGCAATCATGCGCAGGCGATCAGCTGGTGCGATGAGGGGTTTCATATCTGGCAATCAGGGATGCTGCTGGCCCCCGGCGAAGGGCGTCTGGCCCCCGGCGAGGCGCTGGAAACTCCCGAATGGTGGGTGACGTTCTGCGATAAGGGCAGCGACGGCGTGGCGCAGAATTTCCATACGGCTGTGCGCGGTGTCTTGCGCTGGCAGGGCGGCGCGATGAAACCGCGTGCCGTGCATATCAACAGCTGGGAAGGCTTTTACTTCGATCATGACGAAGCGCGGCTGAAGCAACTGGCCGATGCGGCGGCGGCTTTGGGTATTGAGCGTTTCGTGCTCGATGATGGCTGGTTCCACCGCCGCGATGATGATCGCGCAGGATTGGGCGATTGGTGGCCTGACGCTGCCAAATATCCTGCCGGACTGGGGCCGCTGGCAGAGCATGTGCGCGGCCTTGGCATGGAATTTGGCCTGTGGGTGGAGCCTGAAATGGTCAATCCCGATAGCGATCTGTATCGCGCCCATCCCGATTGGGCGCTACAGATTGCGGGTCGTGCGCCGATAACCGCGCGCAACCAGTTGGTGCTTGATCTGGCCAATCCACTGGTCAGCGATTATTTGTTTGACCGGCTGGATGCGCTGCTGCGCGATTTGCCGATTGCTTATCTGAAATGGGATCATAATCGCGATCTGGCGCATGCCGCAGGGCAGGATGGCCGCGCGCGTTATCGGCGTCAGGTAGAGGCTGTCTATCGCCTGCTCGACCGGCTGATCGATGCGCATCCGCATGTTGAGATAGAGGCCTGTGCGGGCGGTGGCGGCCGCATTGACGCGGGCATCGTTCAGCGCAGCCATCGGTTCTGGACCAGCGATTGCATCGATGCGACCAGCCGGGTGGCGATGCAGCGCGGCTTTTTGGGCTTCATGCCACCCGAAATCATGGGCGCCCATGTGGGGGCCAGCCCGGCCCATGCCACGGGCCGCGCCCATGCGATGGCGTGGCGCTGTGCCGTGGCTTTGCCCGGCCATTTCGGCGTGGAAATGAACCCGGCAACCTTGAATGAGGCCGAGCGCGCCGAACTGGCGGACTGGATCGGGTTTTATAAAGCGCAGCGGGATCGCCTGCATTCGGGCCAATTGTGGCGCGGCGATGCCGGCGATGGCGTGGTTTGGCAGGCACATGGCAGCGACGATGATCTGCTGCTGATCGTCTATCGCTTGACGCCCACGTGCCAGCGCACCCCGCCGCCGGTTCGTCTGCCGATGCTGGATGGCAATGCGCATTATGATGTGCAGTTGATCCGCGAAACCGGCTCGCCCGGCTATACCCAGCCCGATGCCCCGGCCTTTGCCGCGATGCGCGCTGCGCCACTTGGAATAGCGGGTGATTTTCTGGCGCATATCGGCCTCGCTATCCCAATGATGCACGCCGAAAGCGCCGCGTTCTATGCGATCAAGCGGGGGCTGGCATGAACCTGAACCAGCCGCATCGCCGCTATGATCCGCTGGCAGGCCAATGGGTGCTGGTCTCGCCGCACCGCGCCAACCGGCCATGGCAGGGGCAGGATGATGCGCCTGATCTGACCGCAGGGCCAGCCCATGATCCGGGCTGCTATCTGTGCCCCGGCAATGCCCGCGTCGGCGGGGTGGCGAATCCCGATTATGACGGCGTGTTCCTGTTCGACAATGATTTTGCCGCCGTGCTGCCGCCCGATGATGCAGAGCCAGCGGCTCCGGGTAGCGATCCGCTGTTTCGCCGCGATGAGGCCAAGGGCACGTGCCGCGTCATGTGTTTCTCGCCCGATCATGGCAAGACCTTGCCCGAATTGCCGGTGCCCGCCATTGCCCGCGTCGTCGATGCCTGGGCAGAGCAGAGCGCGGCGCTGGGCCAGACCCATGCCTATGTGCAATTGTTTGAAAACAAGGGCGCGATGATGGGCTGTTCCAGCCCGCATCCGCATGGCCAGATCTGGGCGGCCAGCTTTGTGCCGACCTTGGTGGCGCGCGAATGCGATAATCAAAGGGCGTTTCTGGCCGAACATGGCCAACCGATGCTGCTGGCGCTGGCCGCGCGCGAAGCGGATGGGACGCGGGTTGTCGCCCAAAACGACGATTGGTTGGCTATCGTGCCCTATTGGGCCAGCTGGCCGTTTGAAATCCTGCTGCTGCCGCGCTTTGCCGTGCAGCGGATCGAGCAACTGACGGACGCGCAGAGTCACAATCTCGCGGTGATCCTGAAACAGGTGACCGCGCGCTATGACAATCTGTTTCAGTGCAGCTTTCCCTATTCGTTCGGCTGGCACGGCGCGCCGCATGCACTGGGCGAAGACAGCGCACATTGGCAATTGCACGCGCATTTCCTGCCGCCCTTGCTGCGGTCGGCCAGTGTGCGCAAATTCATGGTCGGCTATGAAATGCTGGCCGAGGCACAGCGTGATCTGACGCCCGAAAGCGCGGCGCAGCGGCTGCGCGATGTGGCGGATGTGCATTATCGCGAGGCTTTGGCATGACCATCAGCCAGCCCGCACGC
>JBGSTI010000159.1:0-2061 GCA_041736605.1 Sphingomonadaceae bacterium | reverse complement strand
ATTTCCATTTCCTTGCCAGCCAGATGGTCGTTGACCAGATCGATCTTCAGCTTGGCATCGGCGGCATAGCGCGAATTGGGATAGCGGCGGATCACTTCGTTCAGTGCCTGCAACGCCTGCAACGTCACTTTCTGATCGCGCGTCACGTCGCTGATCTGCTCATAATAATTGAGCGCGATCAGGTAAAACGCATAGGGCGCGTCCTTGTTGCCCGGATGGATGGCCAGGAAACGCTGCGCCGATTGCACTGACTTGTTATAATCTTGCGCGACATAATAGCTGAATGCGCTCATCAACTGCGCGCGGCGCGCCCAGGGCGAATAAGGATGCAGACGCTCCACCTCGTCAAACAGCGCCGCGGCTACATAGGTCTGGCCGCTATCCAGCCGCTCACGCGCCGCAGAATACAGCGTATTCACGTCACGCGCGACATAGGCGGTGTCCTTTTTGGAACCCGTTGAGGCACAGGCAGAAAGGCTGGCAGTCAGCACCAGCGCGGCGAGCGAAGTTTTGATCAAAGCATGCATGGATGCACCTATAACCAAGCCCAACATGAACGCAAAGCGAATGCGATGCAGAAAATGTGCAAGGCAGGGGATTTTGTGGTTCGGGGGCGGCGACAGTCGGCCCTCGCCGCTCAATATCCGTGCGCTGGAATGGCCAGCCGCGCCACAGCGCCGCTGCCATCAGGGCGGTTATCCAGCGTGAACTGCCCTTTCAATTGCCGCGCCAGCAGTCCCGCGATTTTCAGGCCCAGACTTTGGGTTTTATCCAGCGCGAAATTGGGCGGCAGGCCCGCGCCATTATCGCTGATTTCCAGCAGCATCTGGTCATTTTCCGGGCGACGCAGGCGGATATCGATACGCGGTTCGGTGGCCTTTTGCAGGCCATGTTCCACCGCATTGGCAAAGGCTTCGGCAAAGATGATCGCCATCGGCACGGCGGCGGCAGACGGCACCACAAGCCCCGGATCAACATCATAGCGTGTGTCGAGATTGGCCCCCATGGCGTCCATCACTTCATCGCCCAGTGTCTTCAGGAACCGCTCCATGCTGGTGCGCGCGCCATCGCTTTCATAGAGCTGGCGGCTGATCCGGCCGATCAGCATCAGGCGGCGGGCCGCCTCGTCCAAGCCTTTCAGGGCCGCAGGATCGGTCACCTCGCGCCGTTGCAACGACAGCAGCGACGAGGCGATTTGCAGATTGTTTGACACCCGGTGCTGCAATTCGCTGAACAGCAGATCGCGGGTCTCGGCCAGACGGCGGCTTTCCTCGCGCTGGGCCAATAAGCTGGCATTCGCGAGCTGCATCCAATGTACCAACGCTACATCAATAACGATGATGACAAAGAAAAACGCCAATGCCACCGCGCTGGTAGGCGTGACGACAAAACTGTTCACCGGCTCGATGAAGAAATACCAGGCCGTAAGCCATGAAATCAACGCACAGGCCACGCCAGCGCGCAGGCCAAAGAAAAACGCGGTGAGGATGACGGCGGGGAAATAGGTGAGATAGGGAAAGCCTGCGGGCAGACCATCACCAATGATCCAGCGGATGAACCATGCAAGAACTGCCATGGCAATGCCCAGCAGCACTGCCAGCACAGGCGATTCGCGCAACAGTGGCAACCGCTGCAATAACGCCTGAAACCGGGTCTGCTGCCGCTCCAATGGCGCAGCCGGTGCCATATGTTCTCTAAAATCCATTATCCATCCTGATAGGTGAAGCCTAGTCGCTGCAAAAGCGAAATTGTAACGCGGTCGGCCTTATTGGCGGAAATAGACTGATCTTGATCAATATCATGTCGCGCGGTGCCAAAAGCGACCGAACCAAACAGAAAAAGGGGCAGCCTTGGCCACCCCTTTTCCTTGTTTCGGTATCTGATGCGGGAAGGATTATTCCCCGGTCAGAAAGCCCGGCAGCGGGGCGTTCGATCCGTCCGGACCTTCACCACCTTCGCCACGCTCACGGCGCGGACCGCGATCACGGTTGCCACCGCCTTCACGGCGCGGACCACGGTCGCCACGGCCTTCGCCATCACGACGCGGGCGGCGTTCGCCAC
>JBGSTI010000333.1:0-10139 GCA_041736605.1 Sphingomonadaceae bacterium | reverse complement strand
GGCACAAGCGGCGTACTACACACTGGAAGCACAGCTGGCAACGCAGCAGCTGGAGCAGTATTGCGCTGTGTATGGGGAGGTGCGCAATGGCACATATGGGTTTTTGGAGCTTAACCCTCCACCACCCAACGAATGGCATTTTCCACCAGCCGCCGATAATCGGGATGGTCATAAGCCGATGGCCCATCGCCCGGCTGCAAATAGACCAGACGGCTGTTAATCGCCTGTTTGGCCCAGCCAATCACATTGCTGCCCGGCGGATGATCCCAGCCTTCGCGATCATACATGCGCCCGCGCACGGCCAGTTCCGCTGAATAGAATTGCTCGCGGGTATAGGCAGCGTCAGAGCGCAGCAACGGAGTGATGCTGTCGTCGAAAATCTCGCATAAATATGGCTCGTCGGTCATCGCAAAACTGGATGACACGCCCTGTGTCACCGGATGATCGGCCACCACTTTCGCAATATAGACCACGTCATGCGCATAGCCGCTGTCCAGCCGATCCACCCCGCGCACGGCTTGCGGGTGATACAAAAACCGCCCGCCCAGCCATTCGCCATATTCGGGCCATTGTGGCCATCCGGCCAGCGCGTGATGCAGCGCAACCACGCCCTTACCCTGCCGCAACAGCGCCTCTAACCCCTGTTTAAGTGCGTCGTCAGGCTCCAGCAGCGCCGGAGCATTTTGTGCCACCGTAAAGTCCAGCCCCGGCATGTCATAGAGCACCAGCGCATCAAATGACGCCATGGCTTGCGGGTTCATCAGCAGAGCAGCGGCGGGTTGATCGACCATGGTCGCCGAAATCCCCGGCATCGCCTGAAACAGTGCATCAAAAGCTGTACGATCAAAGGGATGACCACGCACCGCCACCAGACATTGTATCGGCGCATCATGCAGGATGATGGGCATTACAGGGCCACAATCACCTTGCCCTGATTGCGTCCGCGCATCAGATGTTCGAATGCATCCAGCACCTTGTCCAGCCCGGCAAATTCATCAAAGCCAAGGCTGAGCTGCCCCTGATCGTACCAGGTTTTGAGCGGGGCATAATAGTCTTTGCCTTCCATCAGGAAATCAGGAAGGAAAATGCCCTTTACCGTCAGGCGCTTCATCAAAATCTGATCAAAACGCGCCGGACCGGGCAGGCCGCTATCCGACGTATAGCCTTCGATCAGCCCGCAAATGCCGATGCGGCCATAATTGGCCATATTGGGCAAGGCTGCATCCAGCAGGGCGCCACCGACATTCTCGAAATAGACATTGATACCGCCCGCGACCTTGGCCAGTTCCGCCGCCACATCTTGCGTCTTGTAATTGATCGCCTTTTCAATGCCCAGTTCGTCAACCAGCCAGGCGCATTTTTCGTCTGAACCGGCAATGCCGATCACCCGGCAGCCCCTATTGCGCGCGATCTGGCAAGCAACGCTGCCTGTCGCTCCGGCGGCGGCAGAGACCAGAACGGTTTCCCCCTCTTTCATATCCAGAACGTCGATCAGCCCGCAATAGGCGGTCCAGCCATTCAGGCCCAACGCGCCAAAATGATCGCGGATCGCGGCCACGTTCGGATCGAGCACCGTCAGGCCCGCCATCGCCGGGTCAACTAGGCTGTGCGACGCCCAATGGCCAAAGCCGCGCACCATATCACCCACAGCAAAACCGGCGGCACGCGATTCCACCACTTTCCCGATAAACTGGCCCTGCATCGCGCTGCCCAGCGGCACCGGCGGCGAATAGCTGTCTTCACGCGCAGTCATCCACACGCGCACGCCGGGGTCCATGGAAAGGTAATCGGCCTTGACCAGCACCTGCCCCTCGCCAACCACAGGCAGCGGCGCAGTTTGCAGCGATAGGGCCGCTGCATAATCATGACCCTCAGGCCGCGCATCGAGCCGCCAGAATTGATAATTGCCCATGATCAAACGCCCTTGGGTGCATGCTGGCGGTGGATGTTGCGGAAGATGCGCTTGGCGAACAGCCAGCGGCCATCCACCTTGACACAAGTGTCGTCATAGACGCCGCGATCGCGCATCGTAGTGCCGTTCTGGTCATAAACTTCGGAGGTATAGCAGCGAACTTTGGCGGTATCGCCATCGACCTCGATCGATCCCGGCCATGCCTCAAACATGATGCCGGGATAGCCCTTCATTGCCTCAACCCACAGGCCGACAATTGCATCGCGCCCCTTTTGCGGCGGGAATTCGGGATAATCGGGCATTTCCCATTCCCCGTCCTCGACCCAGGTCGCACCCCAATCGGCCGCATCACAGCGCGTGACCGCATCGGCATAGGTTTCCAGCAATTCGCGAATGGCGAGCCGGTCTTCGGCGGGTCCGGTAAAGGGCATGTCTCTCTCCTGCATTATAGCGTTGTGGGAGGGAGCTTAGGGTGGGTTACCTCCAAGCGAACCTATGTTTTGAGGCAGGTGGGATGATGGAAGGAGATTGTACACCGGCGAAAGCCGGGGCCCAGTTGCAAGGTCCGATCTGGACCCCGACTTTCGTCGGGGTACAAAGACTATAAACTGACCGGCAGTTCATCCATCCCCGGTTGTTCATCGGGCACGCAGATCTGGATCATCCCGCCCTCTATCCGCAAAGCAAAGGTGCGTAAGTCGCGATAGGCGCTGCCGATGCATTTGCCCGTTTCCACCTCAAATCGCGCGCCATGCAGCGGGCACATGATCGCGCCGCGCCGTATGCGTCCACCAGACAGCAAGGCGGCCTGATGCGTGCAGCGATCATTCACCGCGAACAGCCCGTCATCGGTGCGCGCCACCAGCACGTACCAACCATTGATCTTGGCGGCCAATTTGTCCTCTGCCGGAAAATCGGCCTCGGCGATCAGATCATGCCAGCTTTCGCTCATGCGTGGGCGGCTCCCTCTTGCGATGCTTTCCAGTCGCGCTTGATCTTTTTGGCAAGGCTCCATTTATGGACCTCGGTGGGGCCATCATAGATGCGGAAGGCGCGCACTTCGCGGAACACCTGCTCCACAATGGTCTTGTCGGTCACCCCGGTGCCGCCCATCACCTGAACGCAGCGATCGGCGATGCGCATCAATGCTTCGGATACCGCCACCTTGGTCATGGAGCTTTCCGCCGTGCCCAGCGATCCGGTGTCGAGCACGCTGGCGCACCAATCGATCATCAATTGCGCCTGTTTCAGATCGATCAGATTTTCGGCCAGCATGAAGCCGACGCCTTCATGATCGATCAGCTGCTTGCCGAACGCCATGCGGCGATTGGCGTAATCGGTGGCGATTTCATGCGCGCGTTCGCAGCAGCCATGCCAGCGCATGCAGTGCGAAAGCCGCGCCGGGCTCAGCCGGATTTGCGCATATTTGAACCCCTCGCCCGCCTCGCCCAGCATCTGATCGGCAGGGACGCGCAGATTGTCGATCCGCACCGTGGCATGGCTGCCCGGCATTGAGCTGTCGATGGTGTTGGGCACATGCTCAATCACAATGGCGGGATCGGGCAGATCGACCAGGAACATGCACGCCCCCTGATCGGCCTTGGCCATCACGATGCCAACCTTTGCGCCCTCGGCCCCGGTGATGAACGCCTTGCGGCCATTGATTACCCAGTGATTGCCATCCAGCTTGCACGTGGTCTGCATCATCGACGGGTCAGAACCTGCCCCGCCCTCCATCGCCGGTTCGGTCATGAAAAATGCCGAGCGCGCCTCGCCAGCCACCAGCTTTTTCAGGAACCGTTCCTTGATATCCGGGCTGCCGACATGGCTGAGCAGATACATATTGCCCTCATCCGGGGCCATGGTGTTGCAGGCCAGCGGGCCCAGCGGCGACAAGCCGGATTTTTGCAGCACATATGCCGTTTCCAGCTGAGTCAGATGCGAACCATCGGCCATGATATGCGGGGTCAGCACCCCGGCAGCGCGCGCATGAACACGCATTTCCATCACCAGTTCGTCCATCGGCGCACCGTGATGGTCGCGGCGGGTATCGGTTTCATAGGGGATGATGACATCGCGAACAAAGGCCTCGACTTTGGCTCCGATATCGAGGGCGCGCTGGCTGACGGTCATGCTGATCTTTCTGTTTGTTTATGCTGTGCTGGCATTCCGCAGAATGGGCAAAGTCGCAAGGGATAATGGCTCAAATCGTGCTGCCGCCATCAATGCGAAATTCCGCACCGGTGGAAAAGGTCGATTCATCCGCCGCCAAATAGGCGCAGATCGCGGCAATTTCTTCAGGCTTGCCCAAACGGCCAATGGGATGGGTCGATACCCAGCCATCATAGAGCGCCTGTGGATCATCGGATTGCGCCATCACCTTGTCCAAAATCGGCGTGTGGATGGCGCCGGGATGCACCGAATTGCAGCGGATGCCATAGCCTTGCTTGGCACAATGCAGCGCCACCGATTTGGTCATGTGCGTCACCGCCGCCTTGGCCGCATTATAGGCCACCAGATCGGCCTGTGCGCGCACGCCGGTCATTGACGACATGTTGATGATCGACCCGCCCCGGCCCTTCATCTTGGCAACGCCAGCTTTGCAGCCCAGAAATACGCCAACCACGTCAATTTCGAACTCATGCCGAAATTGCTCCAGCGTCACATCCTCGATGCTGCCCAAGGTGGTGATACCGGCATTGTTGACCAGCACATCGATGGGGCCAGTCGCCGCCATAGCTGCGGCCCAATCGGCCTCGCTCGACACGTTGAGCGACAGATAGGATGCAGCCTCGCCCAGTGCCGATGCCAATGCCTGCCCCGCCTCTGCATCGATATCGGCGATGATGACGCTGGCGCCTTCGTCCACAAAACGCTGGCAGATCGACAGGCCAAGCCCCGACGCCCCGCCCGTGACAAGGGCGGTTTTTCCGGTCAAACGCTGCATGATCAGGCCGAGGGCAGCGGGCGCGGTTCGCCTGCAATGTCAAATACCTGCACCGTCGATGCCAGCATCTTTTCGCCATATTGTCCCAAGAAATCGGCGATCCAGGGCTGGGTGAAATGCACCAGCAACGCCGCATCATCGCGCCATTGTTCGCACACGATAACAAGGCCAGTGGCGGCATCTTCAACCAGCAGCGAATAGAACAGGCAGCCATCTTCGGCGCGGACCTTGCCCACCATCGCCGCGACATCGCGTTCGAAATCGGCGATGCAGGCCGGTTCCATATTCATTGTGCCCTGAACGAAAATCATCTGCGCTCTCCTTGTTCTTGCCGTTGCTGGCCTATGCCCATTGTGTAGCGGTTACCATGCCAGAATCCGGGCTATTCATTGCGCTAGGTGCGATAGGGCCGCAAATCGGGCGGAGTGCGACTAGGCCGAAAACCGGCATGAGAGGATTGGAACCATGACCCATGATGAAAAAGTGGCGCTCGTCGATGCGCTCTATGCCGCAACTGGCGTTGGCGATTTTGATACGGCCGAAACCATGCTGACCGATGATTTCATCGTCAGTGAGGCGGATAGCCTGCCGATGATGGGCGTGTACACAGGGCGCACCGCCCTGCGTGATCTATATTCCAAAGTTATGGGCATGATGGACGTCGCCGGGCTGGAACGCGGTGAGACCGCGACGGGCAGCGATTTTGCCGTGTGCCGCGTCACGTTTCAGTTTCAGGATCCCGCGTTGCAACCCGCCGAACTGATGGAAGTATTCCGGTTTCGCGATGGCAAAGTGTGCGAGATCAAGCCCTATTATTTCGACCCCGCGCCCATTGTCGCGGCGTGTAACGCCAAAAAGGCGGCCTGATGCCATTGCCTTTATAAGGGCGCACGCAGGATGCGCCCTTATAATCGCCGCGATCATCCCCATATCAATATCATGCCAGCGCGACCTTATTCCATTGGGTAGCACGACTGCCTGGCTGTGCCTCTTTCCCATCAGTTCTCCCTCTGATTGGCTTTCCTGAGGCCATTGCCGTGCCATGTCCGGAGCCAAGGCAGCCGGTCCGCTGAGCGCCGCCAACAGGCGCTTGTGCATGATTGCCTATTTCATCCTCGTCCATCGCTATCCCGAACAGTTCAAACGCTTGTTCCGCGCCATATATGTGCCGGGCCAATTCTATGTGGTCCATGTCGACAAATCGGCTGGCAAACCCTTGCAAGACGATATTGCCGCCTTTCTTGCCCCGTATCAGGGTGCCGCGATGCTGCCCGCACGCCGGGCCATGTGGGGTGGATATAGCCTGGTCGATGCCGAACTGCGCGGCATGGCCAAATTGCTGAGCATGAGTGCAGATTGGAAATATTATATCAATCTGTCCGGCCAGGATTTTCCGCTGAAATCACAGGCCTATATCCGTGATTTCCTGATGGCGCATAATGGCCAGCAGTTCATCCGTGCGGTCAACCAGCGCCGAGTGCGCCCCGATACAATGAACCGGATCAGCCATGTCTTTATCGAGGCGCTGGGTCATATCGTCCGCACAGGCCTGCCCCGGCCGTTCATGGCTGGCGTCACCCCCTATATCGGCACACAGTGGAAAGCGGTCAGCCGCCAGTTTTGCGATTATGTGTGTAATGATGAACGCGCTAGCCGGTTCAAGCGGTTCTATCGCCACAGCTTTATTGCCGATGAAGCCTTTTTCCAGACGGTGATGCTCAATTCGCCCTCGTTCGGTCGGATGATGAACGATGATCTGCGCATGATTGATTGGGTGCCCGATGGCGATATCAAATTGCGTCCGCGCAATTTCGGTACGCCCGATGCCGCCCGATTACGCGCCAGCCATGATCTGTTCGCCCGCAAGTTTGATTCGCAAGAAGACCCTGAAATTCTGGGCCTGCTGGAACAGCATTTGGCAAGCCCGGCTGCCCGCTTCTTTGACCAACAGCCAAGGATGCAAGGCCCGGCGCAATTCGTCGCCGCATGAATTGGAATAGGCAATGCGTTTCTGTTGACAACGTGATTATTACTTGTTCCTTAAAATTTCCGGACTGAGGCTGGACTGAAAATTTTGTGTTTTTCGCAAATTTTTGCTGATTTTGTTTTGGGTTTCCCGCATTATTCTGGTTTCCCGTGATGACGATCACGGGGAATCGGAAATTTACGCCGCTATATAATCCGATCTGAAAGCGATTGGGGGAACAGATGGGTGAATCGGGTGTAATCGCGCATGGGTTTATGGCCCGGTTGCGACGCTGTTGCATCGGATCAACGCATAGATCGACCAAGGCCTGCCATCATGCGGCATAATGGCACGCGCAATCTGTCGCCAATGCCGGGTGCACCGGATTTGAGCAGCCCGGCCAATCTATTTGATGCCTGCAAAACCAACACGCTTGATCCGATGCATTCGCACCCGGCCCATGATGGCACTTATGTCGGCAAGCTGCGCAATCTGCCGCCACAGCAGCGTTTTGCCGTGGCCAGGCATTGGATGTTGACCGAACCCCATGGCTTTTTTGCCGAATTGCGCGATGACTATCCTGTGCTGGATCTTGGCCCAGTGGTGCTGGTGTCGCGCTTTGCCGATTGCGGAATGATCCTGCGCCGGCATCAGGATTTCAGCGTCGCGCTCTATTCCGCGCGGCATGGCGATCATTTCATGGCGCAAGACGATACCCCCGATCATTGGCGCGATAAGGGCGTGATGCGTGCCATATTGGATTATGAAGACATCCCGTTGATGCGCGATTTTGTTGGCCGCGAAACAGCGCGTCTGCTGGATGCAGCCCATGGCTCGCTTGATGCGCCACAACACTTGACCCGCGATGTGCCCCTAGCCTTGGTCCAGCAGTTTTTCGGCTTTACCGCCAGCAATGCCGATAAGCTGCGCGATTGGGCCTATTGGAAACATCAGGACAGTTTCCACAATCAGGATTTCGATACCGATCCGGCTGAATCCGCCCTGATTTCCGACAATGCCCGCCGCGCCAATCGCCAGCTGACCTTTCACATTGCCCGGCTGATCGCGACCCGCAAGCTCGAGCTGGGCCTGCGCCGCAAGCCGCGCGATCCGATTGCCCGCTTGCTGATGCTGTCACAATCGGGCGCGCTGCAATTTCCTTTGCGCAAGATCATCGGCAATATCGGCGCGCTGTTGCTGGGTGCCGTGGAAAACAGCTCGCATGCCGTTATCAATGTGGTGGCCGAACTGGCGCGCCGATCCGATGTGATGACCGCCGCACGCCGCGCCGCTGCATCGGGCGATCACAGCCTGTTCGATGGCTATGTATTCGAGGCGCTGCGTTTCAATCCGATTACGCCCTATCTGTTTCGCCTGTGCCAGAAACGCACTTTACTGGCCGCTGGCACGCCGCATGCCATGGCGGTGGAGCCGGGCCGCACCGTCATCGCCCTGACGCATAGCGCGATGTTTGACTCGGTCGGCTTTGACCGGCCAGACATGTTTGATCCGTCGCGGTCCCAATCGGACAGCTTTACCTTTGGCCAGGGCATTCACGAATGTCTGGGCCGCGCGATTGCCATGGCCATCATCCCCGAAATCGTCCGCCAATGCCTGTTGCGCCCCGATTTCCATGTCGACAATCCGCCCCGATTAGAAAGGCGCGTACCAGAGCATCATATGTGGCATTGGACAGCCTGAACCAAGCGTCACATTTTTCGCTTTTAACCGACTGATTAATTCGTCATCCTGCGCCGCAAAGACAAGCGAGAGGACAGGCGATGCTGAGCAAGGGCGATGATTATCCACTGCACCAGACTCCGGAACCGGTGGCTTTTGCAGGCACCGACCGGAATTTTTATGATCGCTATTTCTTCAACGGCTATGATCCTGATCTAAAACTGTTTTTTGCGGCTGCCTTGGGCGTCTATCCGCATCTGGAAATCATGGACGCCAGTTTCTGTCTGGTGATCGACGGCAAGCAGCACAATATCCGCGCCTCGCGCCATTTGAACGGTGAGCGGCTGGATTTGCAGGTCGGCCCCATCACCATCCGCGTGATTGAGCCGCTGCATCAACTGGCGGTCAGCGTGTCTGATAACGAAAGCGGCATCACCGCCGATCTCATCTTCACCAGCCGCCACAGCCCGATTGAGGAGCCGCGCTTTATCCGCCGCAATGGTGCCCGCGCATTCATGGATTATACCCGCATGACCCAGAATGGCGGGTGGAGCGGCACTATCACGGCGCAAGGCCAGACCATCGATGTCGGCGCGCTGCAATGCCTTGGCACGCGCGACCGCAGCTGGGGCATTCGCCCGGTGGGCACTGCTGATTCCCAGCCACCGGTGGGCGGATCGCTGGCGCAATTTTACTGGCTATGGTGCCCGCTCAACTTTGCCGATGCCGCCAGTTTCTTTCACAGCAATGACGATGCAAATGGCCTGCCATGGAACCGGCGCGGTGTGATTGCGGCGCTGGATGCCCCAGCGCATGATCTGGATGCCCCGGCCTGGACCTGCCAATATCATCCCGGCACGCGGCGCGTGGCCAGTGCCAGTCTGGAGCTTGGCGAGGGGCGCGGGCGGATCGACTATCAGCCAACGGGCGTGCATTTCTATATGATGGGCCTTGGCTATACCCATCCGGAATGGGGCCATGGCATGGATCATGGTCCATTGGCGGTGGCGTGCGATGTCATCGATCTGGCCAGCATCAACGATAATGACCCGCGTTTCCTGCACATTCAGGCGCTGGCGACGGCGCAATGGCACCGCGATGGCCAGGTGACACGCGGCACCGGGGTGATCGAACAGATGCTGATTGGCCCGCATGCGCCCAGTGGCTTTACCGGCCTTCTGGATGGGGCACCGGCATGACCGCCCTGCCCCTGCACCCCGATGATTTTGATCTGGGCTGGCTGGCCGAAACCTTGGGCCAGCCTGGCGGCAGCCTGACCGGATTTACCCACAAGCCCATCGGCACGGGCCAGATGGCCGATAGCTATCGCCTGACATTGGACTGGCACAACGCTGCCCCCGATGCCCCAGCCAGTATCATCGCCAAATGCCCCAGCCACAGCCCGGAAAGCAGGGCGATAGCGGCGGCTTTGGGCAGCTATGCGCTGGAGACCAGCTGGTATCTGCACGGCGCGCCGGAAAGCCGGGTCGCCTGCCCGCCCTGCACCTTTGCCGCGCAAGGGGATTGTGGCGAGCATTTCCTGCTGCTGCTGGGCGATCTGGCCCCGGCGCGGCAGGGCGATCAATTGGCGGGGGCCAGTGCCGCCCAAATCACACTGGCCGTCGATCAGGCCG
>JBGSTI010000085.1:0-5641 GCA_041736605.1 Sphingomonadaceae bacterium | reverse complement strand
TGTTTGGCCCGTGCGGGCAAGGCGCCGAACTTGGCGATGGCGGGCATATCGGTGTCCAGCGCGCGCTTGCCCAATTGCGCCTGGGCCACCAATTCGGGCAGGCGATGATAGGCCTGCGGGCCGACAACCACGTCAACGCTGGGCGCGCGGGCAAAGATTTCCTCACCCTCAGCTTGGGCCACGCATCCGGCAATGGCGATGGTCGGCGTGCTGCCATCATCGCGGCGCAGGCGGCCAATATCCGAATAGACCTTGTCGGCAGCTTTCTCGCGAATGTGGCAGGTATTCAGCACCACCAGATCGGCATCGGTCTTGTCATCAACAGCGGTCAGGCCCTGCGCGGCCAGCATTTCTGACATGCGCTCGCCATCATATACGTTCATCTGGCAGCCAAAGCTTTTGACGTGAAAGGTGCGGGGAGGGGTCTTGGTCATGCCGCGCCGTTACAACATGGGCGGCGACAAGGGAAGCGTTCAGGCAATGGGCAGGCCGCCCAAAGTCGCGGACAATCGCGCCGCAATCGCCGCGCGCCCCTCTGCCGCAATTGCCTTGCGCCCCGCATGATCGCGTGGATCAATGGGGTCCAGAAAGTGCAATGTCACATGAAATGGCTTTGTCCGCGTGAGCAGTCGCCACGCATTGTCGGGCGCGCTTTCCTCGCCAATCCAGGCGATATCGGCCGCATCCTTGCCATAGTCCATCACCACGGGCTGCACCAAGATACCCGGCGGGGCGGGATCGAGCACGGCCAGCAGCGGCGATTTGAACGGCAACAGGCTGCGCCCATCGGTGGTCGTGCCCTCGGGAAACACCGTCAACGCCCAGCAATCGATCAGCGCATCGCGCACCTGGTTGATCTGTTGTGCCACGCCCATGCGGTTGGTGCGCGATACGAACACGGTGTCGTTGAGCGTGCATAGCCAGCCGATCAGCGGCCAAGACGCGATGCCATCCTGCGCCACAAAGGCGCTGCCATTCACCCCGGCCAAAATCGGAATGTCGATCCATGACAGGTGATTGGCGATGAAAAACACGTCGCGCTTGATCGGCGCACCATGCACCGTCACCCGCGCGCCCGCAATCCAGCCCACCGATTTCAGGAACAGGCGCGGCCATGGATTGGAAAGACGCAATATTCGCCAGATATAATAAAGCGGCACGCACAACAGCAACGACGTGACGAGCGCCAGCACCCGCGCCGCGAACAACAACCGCCCCATTAGGGAGGCGCGATACTCAGGCGTCGCGGTCAAGCCGCACGCCATAAAGCTCCATGCGGTGATCGACCAGCCGATAACCCAGCTTTTCGGCGATCAGTTTTTGCAGGGCTTCCAGTTCTGGATCGACAAATTCCACCACTTTGCCGGTTTCCACATCGATCAGATGATCATGATGCGCCTCAGGCGCGGCTTCATAGCGGGCGCGACCATCGCCAAAATCATGGCGGTCCAGTATCCCGGCTTCTTCAAACAGGCGCACGGTGCGATAGACGGTGGCAATGGAAATGCGCGGATCAACGGCGGCGGCGCGCACATGCAGCGCCTCGACATCCGGGTGATCGGTGCTTTCTGACAGCACCTTGGCAATCACGCGGCGCTGATCGGTGATGCGCAATCCGCGCTCCTGACACAGGGCCTCCAGATCGATTTTCTGATGCACGTTGCGCTTCCCATTTGGCTTGGCTGGCTTGATGCTAAGACAGCCTGCTTCCTATGACTGGTATTGAAACGCGATGCAATCGCTCTGGTTTCTTTGGTGTGGCACGCCCAAGAAAAAAGCCCGCTAAACCATCAGGCCAGCGGGCTTTTATCAATCATTGCCAATAGGCAAAGGATCAGGCCTTGGCCGGGCGACCCTTGCGCGGGCCGGGCTTGCGACCCAGACCGATCTTCTTCGCCAGTTCGCGGCGGCGTTCGGCATAATTGGGAGCAACCATCGGATAATCGGCGGGCAGATTCCAACGCTCGCGATAATCTTCAGGGGTCATGCTGTAATGCGTCATCAAATGGCGCTTCAGCATCTTCAGCTTCTTGCCGTCTTCAAGGCAGACGATGTAATCGGGCTTAACCGATGCACGGATCGACACGGCGGGTTCTGGCAGCGGTTCGGGTGCAGCCACAGCGGGCGACAATCCGGCAAGCGCCTGGTAAACATTGCCAATCAAAGTTGCCACATCGCCAACAGCCACGCTGTTATTGCTGACATGGGCCGCTACAATATCGGACGTCAGCGTGATCAAGGTTTCACGCATCTGGTTGTCTTGGTCTGTCATGGTTCTAGTCTTTCTTTCCTGTCTGGTCCCACGACCTTGCAGGCAAATGCTTCCGTGATTTTTCATCGGAACATACAGACCCGCATTGTCATGCGCACCCGCTATGTTGTCATTTAACATGCATCAATAAAATAATCAAAATTGGTAAAAATTTGCTGCGACGATGAAAAAGAAGCGACCAATTCAAGCGACCGGCAAATTCAAGTGATTAGCCATTTTGGGTGGCAACCCGATAGGTCACAGCATCGTAACGCTGGCCATCCTTGCCAGTATAATATTTGGGCCGCCGTCCGATCTCGATAAAACCGCAACTGCGATAAAGCAATTCTGCGGGGTTTCCGTAGCGCATTTCGAGAAAAATCGTGCAAACGCCAAGTTGCGGCGCATTGTCCTTAAGCGTTTCAATTAACAGGCGGCCAATGCCACGCCGCCGTGCCCAAGGGGCCACCGCGATCAACAGCAATTCCTGTTCATCCAGCACATGGCGGGTCAGGGTGAATCCGGCGATCCGGCCATTGCTGTCTTGCACCAGCGATGCGTGGCAATTGGGCATGCACAGGGCCGAATGCAGTTGTGACAGGGTCCACGCCTCGCCAAAGGCCGGATCGAACGCCGCCTCCATCACGGGCATAATGGCGGCGGCAGTGTCTTGCGCCGCCATGCGATCGCAGTGGATCAGCTGCCAGCCATCCCAATGGGCATCATCATCGGCCATGCCGCTATGCCGCTTTGGGCTTTGCATCGGGCGCACGGCCATAAATGGGATCGGCGGCAAGGCTGCGCGCAGCGGCTGGCAATAGCAGCGCAGCGGCCGCATCAGGCGCCAGTGCATCGGCCAGCAGGGCAGGGGCGCTGCGCAAGCCATTGATCTGTGCCGCCATGCTGCCCGCCAGAACCGGCGCTTTTGACAGGGCCGCCGCATCTTCGGGGCGGAGCGATAATAGGTCTGCCAGCGGAGCAGCTTGCGCATCAAAGCTGCGGAAAAACGCTTCGCCGTGGCCGGCAATAATTGCCACGTCGATGGCTTGGCCGGGATAATCCTGCCGTGCCATTGCGGCAATCAGGTCCAGCGTGGAATAGCCATGCACCGGCACATTCCAAGCCAGCCCCAGTGCCCGCGCAGCAGCCAAACCGACGCGAACGCCGGTAAAACTACCCGGTCCGCAATTGACCAGCACAGATGCCGCCCGTCCCTTATCAGGCAAAGCAGCGATCATTGGCACCAGTCGTTCGGCATGGCCCCGGCCCAAGGCGCGGGAATCATGGGCGATGATATTGCCGCCTTCGAACAAGGCGACCGAGCAATTGGCGGTGGCGGTATCGATAACCAGCAGGCGCGGGCCAGCCGCTGCCTGCGCGTCAGGCGATGGAATTGAAGACATCGAAATCAGGGCGCGGGCTGCGGCCGAAAATCGTGGCGGGATCGCCATAGCCCAAGGTCGAAATGAAATTGACCTTGATATTGGGGGTGTCGGCAAAGAACGCCGCGTTCACGGCATCGGGATTAAAACCCGACATTGGCCCTGTATCCAGCCCCAAAGCGCGCGCCGCCAGAATGAAATAGGCACCTTGCAACGACGAATTGCGAAACGCCGTCGCCTCGATCATCGGCGGGCTGTCAACAAACCAGCTGCGTGCATCGGCATGGGGAAACAGCTCGGGCAGCTTTTCGTAAAATTCCATGTCCATGCCGATGATCGCGGTGACTGGTGCACTGCGGATTTTTTCGGCATTGGCGCTGGTCGTCCCGAATTTCATCAGATCCCAGATGGCATGCAATTGTTCGGTCGAAACCGGCTTGTCCTGATAGCCATTATAGCTGCGAGCGGTGCGGAACAACTGGTCCAGAGCCGGATCGGCAAGCGGCTGAGACATGATCAATACTCCAATGATTAAGCGTAAGTTTTCAGGCCGCGCGCACTTCGGTGACTTCGGGCACATAATGCTTGAGCAGGCTTTCGATGCCGTTCTTGAGCGTCGCCGAAGAGGACGGACAGCCAGCGCACGCGCCCTGCATTGTCAGAAACACCACGCCCTTATCAAACCCGCGATAGACGATGTCGCCGCCATCATTGGCCACTGCCGGGCGCACGCGTGTGTCGATCAGTTCACGGATTTGCGCGACGATTTCGGCGTCTTCGGGATTTTCGGCCCATTCGCTGTCTTCGGTAGGCACCGCGATGCCATTGTGCGGGCGTTCATGCAGCAAGGGCATGCCCGCAGAGAAATGATCGAGCAGGATCGAAAGGATATCGGGCTTTACGTCGCTCCACGTCGCGCCTTCGCCAATGGTGACCGACACGAAATCGCTGCCAAAGAATACGCCGGTCACATCGCCCAGCCCAAATAACGCCTCTGCCAGCGGAGATTCGGTCGCCGCTTCAGGCGTCGCGAAATCGCGCGTTCCCTGCGGCATGACTTTCTGGCCCGGCAGGAATTTGATCGTGCGCGGATTCGGTGTGTTTTCGGTCTCTATCAACATGGCCGTCTATTTGGGCCTTTGTGCGGCCCACTGCAAGGGCGGATGCGATGCAATCCTCCCCATTGACTTGCAATGGGGAGGTGGCAGCCGCGCAGCGGCTGACGGAGGGGAAATCTTTGCCACTTGCCCCTCCACCACGCGCTATCGCGCGCGGTCCCCCTCCCCATCGCAAGTCGATGGGGAGGATTTGGTGGAACGGACGTAAAAGCGGCGCAGCCCATCTGGCTATTCACTGGCCAGTAACAATTGCCCGGCCTATAACTATCCTCATGACATCCAAGTTCGCGCGCATCGCTGCCCCCGCCAAGACCCCTCGCCATCGGGCGTCGTCATTCCAATTCGCCATGTCGGCGCTGGCCATGCTGGCCGTGCTGGGCTTCACAGATGCCAGCCCGGTCATGGCCAAGGGGGCGAGCAATACCGCCGAAGCCAAGCCCAATTCCACCAAGCAGGCCGATGTGCCATGGCTGTATATCAACAGCGATATTCCGGTGGATACTGGCTGGACATTCGGTGCGCTCGATAATGGCCTGCGCTATGCCGTGCGCAAAAATGGGGTGCCGCCAGGCCAGGTGGCGATCCGCATCCGCATCGATGCCGGATCGCTGATGGAACAGGATAGCGAGCGCGGCTATGCCCATTTGCTGGAGCATCTGACTTTCCGCCAGTCTCGTTATGTGCCCGAAGGCGAAGCGATCAAAGTATGGCAGCGGTTCGGCGCGACCTTTGGCAGCGATAGCAACGCCGAAACCACGCCGACGCACACGGTTTATAAGCTTGATCTGCCCAACGCCACGCCCGAAAGCCTAGATGAAAGTTTCAAGGTGCTGGCAGGCATGATCCAGCAGCCGACGCTGAGCGAAGGCAATGTGCGCGCCGAAGTGCCA
>JBGSTI010000082.1:0-5765 GCA_041736605.1 Sphingomonadaceae bacterium | reverse complement strand
GAGCACATGGGGTTAATCCTCCAACCGCACCTGTCCATGCCCCATCGTGCCATTGCGTGCGACATAGCCCGGTGCCGCCTTCAGCGCGGCGCGCACAAACCGGCGGGCAACGCTCAACGCATCGGCCATAGCCTCGCCACGGCCAAGCCCTGTCGCCAAAGCAGCCGACAAAGTGCAGCCCGTGCCATGGCTATGCGACGTATCGATGCGCGGATCGGCCCAGGTCTGCACGCTGCCATCAGGCGCAATCAAACGGTCGGTCAGCATGGCATCTCCGCCATGGCCGCCCTTCATCACCACAAAAACGCCCCAGTCCGCCGCCAATGCTTTCGCTGCTGCCAACAGCGCGTCTTCACTGGCATCACCCGGCAGATCAGCCAAAATCGCCAATTCGGGCAGATTGGGGGTAATTACCGCCGCTTGGGCCGCCAGCGCGCGCATTGAGGCTATTGTAGCCGCATCGGCAAGCCGGTCGCCATTGGACGCGACCATCACTGGATCAAGCACCACCGGGATCGCGGGATGCCGTGCCAACACCGCACCGATCGCCGCCGCCGTTTCAGCAGACCCCAGCATCCCGATCTTGATCGCATCGACGCCCGTATCGGCCAGGCAGGTTTCAATCTGCGCCACGATGATATCCAGCGGCACCGGATGCACCGCCAGCACGGCCTGGCTGGTCTGCACCGTCACCGCCGTAATTGCCGTCATCGCGTGGCCGCGCAGCATGGTGATCGTCTTGATATCAGCCTGAATGCCTGCGCCGCCCGAATTGTCCGAACCGGCGATAGACAGGATACGCGGCGGCTTCATCCCTTGAAATGCCGTGTCGTCGATGCCGGAAATTTGGCCAGCTTGTCCGGGCTGCGCGTTGGCCGGTCCATCAATTCACCGCCGCAATTGGGGCAAAGATCGTCCAGCCTTTCGCTGCATTCGGCGCAGAATGTGCACTCGAACGAACAGATGAACGCACCGGGCATGTCGGCGGCCAGATCGGTGCCACAGCGTTCGCAATCGGGGCGCATGTCCAGCATCAGGCCGCGACCTCAGCCACTTTGCGGCAGATGCGATCCACCAGTTCGTCAACTTCAGCGGCGTCATCGCCCTCGGCCATCACGCGGATGACAGGCTCGGTGCCCGATGGCCGAATGACCAGCCGCCCGCGCCCGGTCAATTGCGCCTCGGCCTCGGCAATCACCGCCTTGACGCGGCCATCATCCAAAGGCTTGCCGCCCTTGAACTTCACATTTTTAAGCAGCTGCGGCACGGGATCAAACAGATGCAGCACTTCGCTGGCCGGTTTGCCCGCCGTCACCAACGCCGCCAGCACTTGCAGCGCCGCCACGGTGCCATCGCCGGTGGTGCCATGATCGGTGATGATCATATGGCCCGATTGCTCGCCACCGACATTATAGCCGCCCTCACGCATCGCCTCCAGCACATGACGGTCGCCCACTTTGGTGCGGATCAGGTCGAGGCCTTTGCTGTTTAAGAACCGTTCCAGCCCCAGATTGGACATCACTGTCGCCACCACGCCGCCGCCGCGCAACCGACCTTCGCTAGCCCAGCTAGAGCCGATTAGCGCCATGATCTGGTCGCCATCCACTTTCGCGCCCTTTTCATCGATCACGATCAGCCGGTCGGCATCGCCGTCCAGCGCGATGCCCAGATCTGCGCCCTCGGCGACAACGCGCTGTTGCAGCGGGCCAACATGGGTAGAGCCGACATTATCGTTAATGTTGCGGCCATTGGGCTCAACGCCCATCGCGATGACCTTGGCCCCCAATTCCCACAGGGCAGACGGCGCAACCTGATAGGCCGCACCATTGGCGCAATCGACGACGATTTTCAGGCCATCCAGCCGGATATGATCGGGCAGCGAATTTTTGACCGCGTGGATATAGCGCCCGCGCGCATCCTCTATCCGGCGGGCGCGGCCCACATCATTGGACGGGGCCAGGGCAATATCCGGGCCGCTCAGCATCGCTTCGATGGCCAGTTCGTCCTCATCAGACAGCTTGTAACCATCGGGGCCGAACAGCTTGATTCCATTGTCTTCATATGGGTTATGACTGGCTGAAATCATCACACCCAGATCGGCGCGCATCGAGCGGGTGAGCAGGGCGACAGCAGGCGTCGGCATTGGCCCCACCATCACCACATCCATGCCAACACTGGTAAAACCGGCGACCAAAGCCGATTCCATCATATAGCCCGACAGGCGCGTATCCTTGCCAATCACCACCCGATGCTTATGCGCGCCGCGCAGGAAATAGGTGCCTGCCGCCTGACCGACCTTCATCGCAATCGCGGCAGTCATCACGCCTTCATTGGTGCGGCCGCGAATACCATCGGTGCCGAAAAATTTGCGGGTCATGGGCATCCTGTCTGTAAACTACGCAAGTGATCAATTGCCATTGGCCATAGGCGCTTGAGTGCAGGCGGGCAATATGACAGGCGGGTTTTGACACAGGTTTGCACGGGCGGGAATTTGGCTTAAGTCGGTGCCCTACGCCATGCAAAAACCAGAAAGCCCCCTGCTTGACTCAATCCCCCGCAACCGCACCCTTTCCCACCGTCCGCGCCACGCGCATCCTTGGTGCCTTGGCGCTTGGCCTGACGGCGGGCCTCGTCATCACCGCCTTTGCGCCGCAGCTTACCGAACAGGCGGTGGCGATCATGGAGCCGCTGGGCAATTTGTGGCTGCGCGCCCTGCAGATGACGATCATGCCGTTGGTGGTTGCTCTATTGGTCACGGGTATTGCCAGCACGATCCGGGCGGCGCGCGGTGGCAAGGCGGCGATGCGCACCTTGTGGACCTTTGCCATTATCTTGGGCAGCGGTTCGGTGATGGCCGCGATCCTTACCCCGGCCCTGCTTACGCTGTTCCCCATCCCCGCTGCTGCCGGGGAAAGCCTGCGTGAGGCGATGGGGGCGCAAAAGGATCTGGGCCCGGTGCCGGGCATTGGCGAATTTCTGCAAGGACTGATCCCCACCAATCCCTTTGCCGCAGCCGCCGCCGATTCCGTGCTGCCCATGATCATCTTTACCAGCGTATTTGCCGTCGCCGTCATGCGCCTGCCAGAGGATAGCCAGAGCCGCATTACTGGGCTGTTTTCGGCGATTGCCGATGCCATGCTGATCGTCATTGGCTGGGTGCTGGCGCTGGCGCCGATTGGCGTATTCGCGTTGAGCCTGGTGGTGACGGCGCGTACCGGAACCGCCGCTCTTGGCGCGCTTGCGCATTATGTGGTGGTGGTCGCGTCTATCGGCGGGGTGATGCTGATTGCAGCCTATGGCGTAGCAGTATTTGGTGCGCGGCAGAACTTGCTCACGTTCGCCCGCGCCGCCTTGCCTGCGCAAGCCGTGGCGATTTCGACGCAATCATCACTGGCCACCTTGCCCGCCATGATCGGCGTGTGCCGCCAATTGGGCGTGCGCCCCGCCACCATCGATTTCGTGTTGCCGCTTGCGGTTGCGCTGTTTCGCGCGACAGGCCCGGCGATGAACCTGGCCGTCGCGATTTATGTCGCCATGTGGTTTGACGTCGAACTCACGCCGACAGTCCTGATCGCCGGCATTGCCGTGGCGACATTGACCACTTTGGGCGCGGTCAGCCTGCCCGGTGCGATCAGTTTTGTGACATCCATCGCGCCCATCGCCATCGCCATGGGTGTTCCCATCGCGCCGCTGGCGCTGTTGGTCGCGGTAGAGGCGCTGCCCGATCTGATGCGGACGATTGCCAATGTGACGATGGATATCGCGGTGACGGCGAGCGTGGATAAACGATTGGGTGATGGCGAGGCCGCGTAATTTTATGCTGTGCTCCGGCGCAGGCCGGAGCGGTGGCGATCATGCGCCAAGGTCACGCAACAACGCCACCACTCCGGCCTGCGCCGGAGTACAGCGTCACTAACGCCAAATCCCCACGAACAAGCCCGCCAGTGGCCCATGCGCCCAGCTGGCGACCAGCCACAGCAAAATGCCGCCAATCAGCACGCCCCAGCCCGGAAAGGCATGCGGCCAACCACCCTGGCTGACCAGCTTTGCAAAAGGCACAAAGCTGGTGCGGCCGCGCCAGCCCTGCCACGCCGCACCCATCAGCCGCGCTTTTTTCGCATCCTGCCCCATCGATCCGCCAATGGCGAGGATCAGCAAACCGCCCGTCAGCACCAGATTGGCAATGCTGGGCGCAACGGCGATATGGGAGATCGACCATAGGGCAAAGGCCCACATCATCGGATGGCGGGTAATGGCAAATACCCCGCGCGCCGGGCCAGATGCCGCCTTGGCAGCGCCCGGTGCAGGCAAGGCCGGATTGCCGATATAGGAACCGGCCATCAGGATGCTGGCCAGCAGCAGCAGGCCTGATGACACCCCCAGCAGCCATTCGGGCGCGATCCACCAGCGCGGTTCGGCCGGCACATCACGATAGGCCATGATCGCCCAGATAAAGCTGCCCAGCGAAACCAATGAATACAGGCCCGAAAAGCCCTTTTCGCCAAGGCCTTTGACAAGGCCCGCGCGCATCGGATGCGACATTGCAAAATGCAGCCCGACAAACAGCCCCATGGCGACCACCAGCTGTGTCATAGCGTTCATAATCTATCCCCGCCCCGCTATTGCCGTCCGAACAGCCCCTAGCTGCATTTTATCCCGGACGGTGCATCATCCCCTATTCATAGGCTTTGGGCAAGGCCCCCTCTTGCGGGGTGCGATAGCGGTCGCGCAAGCGGGTCTGGCGGTTGTCCAGCGGCTGCTCTACGCCATCAATCAGCACCGTGGTCGGCGTGGATGATAGCTCCAGCGGATCGCCATCCCACAGCACAACATCGCCCACCGCGCCATTGCGCAGCACGCCAAATTTGCCGCCCTGCCCCATGGCCTCTGCCGGGGCCGAGGCAATGGTGGCAAAGGCCTGATCCCAGCTAAGGCCCGTGGCCCCCGGCACATTGTTCAGCGCCACCAGATTGCCCGCATATTGCGCGGCATAGCGAATCTGATGCGCATCATTGTCATCAATCATGCCCAGCGCCACGGTGACACCGGCGGCGCGCATCCGCCCGATATTGGACTGGGTGGCAGCCAGAATTTCAAAGCGTTCGGGCAGATCGTTGAGCGCCGATGCGATGACGGGCACCCGCGCCGCTGCGATCTTGTCGGCTACGCGCCAGCCTTCGCTTACGCCGACCAACACCAGCTTGATGCCCGGATAGTCCTTGACCAGACCCAGCACCGCTTCGATATCGGTGGCGCTTTCGACATGGACCAGCAAGCGCACGTCGCCATTCAGCACGGCTTGCAATGCCTTGGCATCTTCGGCAGACAGCAAATCATCATCAAAGCTGTCCGATCCGGCGGCATATTGCTTTGCCTCACGCAACATGGCTTTCAGCCGCAAATGCGCACCGGCGCGGCTGCCGCCCGACATTGCCGATCCACGTTCGCCCAGCTCAACGAATTGAAACGCGCGTGCCATCATCAACGGCGAACGATCCGCGCCCAGATCAATGATCGCGCCTTGGCCCGCAAAGATAGAGCCGCGCGCTTCGGGTGCGACAATCGCCCGTGTCAGGCCCGCCGTGCGGCTGACATCAATCGCGCTGTTATCGGGATTGAGCGCAGTGGACACGTCCAAAGCGGCGGAAAAACGCTGTGACGTAAACGCGCTGTCATTGGTTTCCTTGACTGCGCCGACCTCGACCAGACCGACCCGACTGAACCCGGCAACCAGCCCCGGCGTCACCCATTGGCCGCTGGCATCG
>JBGSTI010000080.1:0-9736 GCA_041736605.1 Sphingomonadaceae bacterium | reverse complement strand
GACGATCACATCCACCACATGATGGCGCGTCAGTATATCTCGACTTTATGGCCCTGAGCCTCGGCGCGCGCGACCAGTTTGCGAAGCTGATCATGATAATAGGCGCCGATAAGCACGCGCGGGTAAAAGGCGCGTTCGCTGATCTCTGCCCGTTTGATATGGACATCAGCCAATTCAGTGTCGGTGCGATCATGCAGCCAGCCAACCAGCGTCTCGGTCACCGGGGGGAGTTCGATGCTGGCAATATTGGCCAGCATCGCCGGGTCGTTGGTTTCGGGATTATAGGGCGTACCCACACCCGCGCGATGGTTTTGCTCGAACAGGGTGATGTGCAGCGGCGTGGGAAGATCGATCAGATGCTTCAGGCTGTAAATGCCGCTGGGGCCAGTGCCGACAATGCCGATCGTTGCCATGGGCCTTGTTCCTTTCAGGGGTTCGGATGGCAGCGCAGATGCCTGATCGATTCAGGCTCAACGCCTTGAATTGAGAGGAGTTGCGCTGCTTTCATGGTTTATCGGACGCAGCCTTGGGCGGATTGACCGAAAGGATCACGCGCTCCATCGGATCTTGATCAACCTTGATGAAGCCCAATCGGGGACGATCAAGATCAATGATCAGCGCAATCGCAATAGCCACCAGCGCGAACACAATAGTGGTCGCAGCATTATGGCTTCGTCCTTCATGGGCAGAGCCATAGCCCAGCAAATAGGCCGTCGCGACGGCAAAGCCGATCAGCACCGCCATAACCATATTGGGGATATGCGCCTCAATCAGCGCCTGCCGTGTTGAGGCCAGATCGAACATTTCGTTCATCGATGTGAGTGTTGCCGTGGTCAGCCCCTCGCCATCGGGCGAGGCAAGGGCTTGCTTCATGATGGCCCAGATTTCATCCTGGGTGCGGGCCGTCTCCTTGGCAATCTGATCAAGCCGCTTTTGATTTTCACCAGCCGCCACAAAGTCGCGGCGTTCAACGGCATAATGCGCGATGCTTGCTTTAAGGCGCGACGCAATGGGTTCGTTGAACATACCAGCGCGCGCATAGACAGTGGAGATCGCATTGGCCTCCTCAGTGACCGCATGCCGCCTTTCGTCATACCGTTCGACCGCCATGGAAAAGGTAAAGCCGATCAGCAAACCAAGCAGGGCCAAGGCTGATGACACCAGATAACCCGTACTGTCCGTCGCAGGCTGTTTGCGGTCTGGATGCCGTCTTAAGACCCAGCTGTGATGCACTGTCCCGACATGACGGGACGCGAGAAAAAACAGCAGCAGTCCTGCCGCGCTGACAATGAAAAACATGATATCGTCCATGACCCCCTGCGATACGGACATTGTTGACCCCCAAGACGCCTAAAGCTCGCCGTCCAGCTTGCGCAACAGGCTGTGTGCATTGGTCGCAGCAATGGCGCCATGCCCCATGGCGACGCTGATCTGATCAAGCCCGCGCACAATATCGCCCGCCGCAAAAAAGCCTGAAATTGCGGTTTCAAAGTGCGCACCAGAATCGAGGCAGCCGCCCTCATCAACCGTCAGGCCAAGCTTCTCTGCCAGCTCTGTTCGGGGGCGGGTTCCAAAGCAGGGATAGACCACATCATAGGTCGTCGCGCTGGCTTCTCCTTGCGCCCAGACCTCCATTACGGTGCGCATGGGATTGACGCGCGCCATCGGGCGGTCTGAAATGGCCACACCATTGGCTTCCAGCTTTTTGCGGTCCGCATCGTCCAGCGCCTGCGGGTTATCCGGATACAGCGTGACCTGATCAGAATAGCGGCTGAGAAACAGGGCTTGGCCTGCGCCGGAGTCTTCGCAACCGACCACACCGATCTTGCGGTCAATATGTTCATAAGCGTCGCACACCGCGCAATAGCGCAGCACGTCATCCTCAATCGCCTGTTCGTGAACGTCGTGGGGCAGATCAACCTGGTTGAGCAGGATGCCTGTGGCCAAAATCACCGTCCGGGCCTCCAATATCCGGCCATCGTCCAGCGTCACTTGAAATCCGTCGCCCTTCTTTGCCAGCGCGGTGACAGAGGCTTGCGTGAATGTTGCGCCATAGGCCCGCGCATGGTCCATCATCCGTTCCAGCAGCTGCTGACCGCTGATCCCTTCTGGAAAGCCCGGCACATTGTGCGTCAACGGAATGCGCGCGGCGCGGGCAGAATCATCATGGATGACCAGAGGATCGCGCCTGTATCGCCCCATATACAGGGCTGCTGTCAGCCCGGCCGGGCCTGCACCTATGATAATGCAATCGTGCAATTTTCTACTCCTGATGAAAAGCGGATGTCCGTAGGGCAAGCAGAGGATGGCGCGTGGACCATTGGGGGAACGGACCACGCGCCGGGTTGCAAAGCAGCGGCGTCACAGGCGAGCCTATGCTTCGCAACCTATAGGGATCAGGGCAGTATCCGGACGGATGGTTCGCGCGCCGGAAAACGGCGCGCGGCGGCTTTTAGAAAGCTGCTATCAAGGCCGGTAATGCCCTCGCCTGCAACAACGCCCGCCCTGTCGAGCAAGGGTTGTGCGCCCTGTGTGTGCCCGATGGCCTTGAGATGGACAAAGGCATCCGAAACAAAATCAACCGCAGCGGATTCACCACAGAGTTTGATGGCAGCCTTTTCCGTCAAAACCAAAGCGATGGCATCAAGCAACACAGACGGCGTGCCCGCAAGTTGACCTTCGGCGGCCAATGTGCCCCCTTTCACCTTGATCCCGCCCACCTTTGGCGCGATCAGCATCGCGGTGCACCCGGCCTTTTCAATGGCCGCCTTGACGGCGTTGATGTCCGCCAGGTCTGATCCTTCATCGAACAAAATGCCGACCTTTCGGCCCTTTAGCGTGGGCACAAATTTTTTGTGCAGCGACAACTTGTCCGATGGCTTCATGTCTTGCGGGGCAACGGCCGGCTTTTCTGCCTTGGGCAAAGGCATGGCAAGGCCGTCAGCCACGCGCTTCGCCAGGTCCTCATCAACGTTGCGAAGCTGCGCCAATGTGCGCGTGCGGACATGGACAAGCTGGACTTTGGACAGTTCGAACACGAGCGCAGCGGCAATATGGGCCTGCTCGGGCTCCGTCTGCGAGCGATAGAACATTCGCGCTTGGGAGAAATGGTCGGCAAAACTTTCGGCCCTGATGCGCAGCTTTTCCGACGCATCATTGCGCTCGCTATTATCCATGAACGTCCGAAAGCCAGTGACTGGCTGGGCGCGTGGACCGCCATCTTCGCCCACTTCGGCCAGGCTGTTCGGTTCATAATTGGCGCGGCCCTTGGGTATCGCTGTCTGCATCATCCCATCGCGCTGAAAATTGGCCATCGGGCAAATCGGCGCGTTGATCGGCAACTGGTGAAAGTTGGTCGTGCCTAGCCGGGATTTCTGGGTGTCCAGATAACTGAACAAACGACCTTGCAGCAGCGGGTCGTTTGAAAAATCGATGCCGGGGATGATGTTGGTGGGCAGGAACGCGGCCTGTTCGGTTTCTGCAAAGACATTATCCGGATTGCGATCCAGCACCATACGACCGATCACATCAACAGGAATATCCTCTTCCGGGATCAGCTTGGTGGGATCCAGCACATCATATGGCTGTTTGGCCGCCCATGCCTCGTCAAAGGTCTGAATGCCAAAGGTCCATTCGGGAAAATCGCCCTTGTCGATCGCTTCCCACAAATCACGGCGATGATAATCGGGGTCCGCGCCCGAAATTTTTACCGCTTCATCCCAGCAGGTGGCTTGCGCGCCCAGCTTTGGCCGCCAATGGAATTTGACAAAGGTGGAAGCCCCATCGGCATTGACCAACCGGAATGTGTGGACGCCAAAGCCTTCGATCATGCGCAGCGACCGGGGCAGCGCCACATCCGACATGGCCCACATCACCATATGCATCGCCTCTGGCATCAGCGAGATAAAGTCCCAGAATGTGTCATGCGCCGAGGCCGCCTGCGGAAAGCCGCGATCGGCTTCTGGCTTTACCGCGTGGACAAGATCGGGAAACTTGATCGCATCCTGGATAAAGAAAACCGGCATATTGTTGCCAACCAGATCCCAATTGCCTTCTTCGGTATAAAATTTGACGGCAAAGCCCCGCACATCGCGCGGCGTGTCTTTGGAACCCTTGCTTCCCGCAACAGTGGAGAAGCGGACAAAAACCGGACACTGGTTACCCTTTTTCGCAAACAAGGCCGCCTTGGTGAGGCCCGGAATGGCTTTGGTGACTTCAAAATAGCCATGGGCGCCAGAGCTACGCGCATGAACAATCCGTTCTGGAATGCGCTCGTGATCAAAATGGAAAATCTTTTCGCGCAGGATAAAATCTTCAAGGAGAGTTGGGCCACGATCCCCGGCGCGCAGGCTGTTCTGATTGTCAGACAGCGGCATGCCGTGATTGGTGGTAAGCGCAGTACCGCCTTGTTGATGGAGTTCTCCGCCGTTACCAGTGGATGCTGACTTCTTGCTCGATTTAGACATAGTGAACTCCTCGATTTTTATTTTTTGCGTGTAAACGAACGTCAAACGAGTCATGCCTTATGGCGGTTTAGCGGATGAAGCCGCGCATGATATGGGAGCATGATGACCAACGCTTTCGAACTTCCCGACAGTACGCGAACCCGCATCATCCGGTCGGCACGCCAGTGTTTTGCCGGGCAAGGCTTCGCTGGAACGTCGACACGGCAAATTGCCGACGATGCCAAAGTGGCGCAGAGCCTGCTGCTTTATCATTTCAAATCGAAGGAAGGCCTTTGGCGAGAGGTGATGACCGACAGTTTTCGACATGCCCTGCGCGTGTTGAATGACGCAGCGATTTCCGAACCGTCTAACAGTGCGACCGATCAGCTTTTGGCCGGTGTGCGCGCCTTGGTCGACATCTGCGCCAGTGATCCTGATTTTCATCGCTTGCTGATCTTTGAAAGCCGTGAGCCTAACCAACGTTTCATCTGGATGGTAGACAGCTATTTTCGCAAGATGGTTGAGCGCGGCGCTCGCTTCATTGAAGCGGCACAACAAGAAGGATCGGTCCGCGAGGGTGACCCCAATCTGTTGTTTTACGGCCTTCTTTCTATCATCGGGTCGCTGTTCAGCCTTGCCCCTGAAATGGAGATGGTCACAGGACGAAAACCGCCAACCCGGGACGAGGTAGAGCGCATTGCGCGCCCATTCATATTCAAGTCCGCCTGAAGCACGAACGCCAATACCCAATGGGATTTTTGCAAACATAAGGGGCGCCGCTCAGCGTAAAATGCCCATTTGTGAAGGCATCCAATCTACACCCCAGACAGTAATCTTGCTTTCAAAAGCATGTGGCACAGCACGGCTCTGACCCCAGCCTGAATTTAGCGGCGATACACTGCGAAGTGCCGCCACGGTCTGTTGACCAAGTTCAACTCCAGCGACGCCAGATTTGTCCAAATTGCGCGGTGGCAAGTCTAAAGCCAGCATCTCGTTTATGACGGCGGCAACAATCAAAAAAGTCAGAATTTCCATGTGCATTCTTCCTCTTTGGCAAAGCGACTCCGCCCTGATCAACTGATCAGGATGAGTTTGATGTCAGAGATTGATCAATTGATCAAGCCAAGCCATGCTCATCGGAAGATTTTCTATATACATCAGCAACATGGATAGCACCTAACGCGGCATTCCGGAAGCTGCTTAGGCTGTGTTTATGCCCCTGAGGACGCAAGGGCTTGCGCCGTGAACCTAGGATGGTTATAACTTCAATTATTGAAGTTACTATTGCAGCGCTGCGACCAATTGAGAACCATGGCCATGACAATCCTGAAACACTGGCAAGGCGCGCTATGAAGGCAAAGTCTTTTTCAGGCATGCGTTGTTCCATTGCCGGAGCGATGGAATTGATTGGCGACCGCTGGGCGCTGTTGATCATACGCGACTTGTCATTCGGGCTGCGCCGTTATGATGATCTGCGGGCCAGCACGGGCATTCCCGCGGCCACATTGGCGGCGCGGCTAAAGCACCTTGCCGCATCAGGCATTGTTGAGCGGGTGCGCTATCAGGAACGGCCCCCGCGCGACGATTATCGCCTGACGCCGATGGGCCGCGACCTTTGGAAGGTCAATCTGGCCCTGCGCGAATGGGGGGATCGCTGGGATGCCACTAGCCTTGGCGCACCAACGGTTGAAACCGTCGATCGGGAAACGGGCCGACCATTGATATTGGCGCTTGTCGATGCCGAAACTGGCCAGGCTGTGCCCCCCCATCGCGCCACGCTTGCGCCCGGCCCCGGCGCAGATGACACGATCCGCCGCTTGCTTGCACTTTCAAAAGGACCAACAATATGACCCAACCCGATACTATGGCGCCCGATGGACTGGCGCAGCTTCAGGCTATGCTAGCCAGTGGGCAACAAGCCCCTATGGGAAAGACGCTTGGCTTTCACGTGGTCGCAGTTGAACGCGGGAAAGTGGTGCTGGAGGGCAAGCCTGATCGTAGCGTCTATAATCCGCTCGGCTCAGTGCATGGTGGCTATGCTGCAACCTTGCTGGATAGCGCCTGCGGGCTGTGTGCGCATTCCATGCTTGGGGCCAATCGCGGCCATACCACGCTGGAGCTCAAAATATCCTATGTGCGCGGCCTGACCGAAAATAGCGGCACAGTCCGCGCCACCGGGCGGATCATTTCCGCCGGTCGGCGTGTGGCCTTTACCGAAGCCGAATTGCACGATGGCGCGGGACGGCTATGCGCCACGGCAACGTCGACATTGCTGCTATTTGATAGTGATCCACCCGCACGCGACGCCGCCCCAGCCTCTTCACAAACCAAAATTCGCGAGCGTTGATGCCATGAAAGCCTATGCAATAAACGCCTATAAAGCCCCGATCACATTGCAACAACGCCCCGAACCGGTGGCAGGGCCCGGCGAGGTTGTGGTTGCGATCCATGCGGCCAGCGTCAACCCGATTGACGTCAAGGTCCGCGCGGGCGCATTCAAGGCGATCCTGCCTTATGACATGCCACTGACATTAGGCCATGATCTGGCTGGAACTGTGCTGGCCATCGGACCAGGTGCGACGCGGTTCAAAATTGGCGACGCTGTTTTCGCGTGCGCCGGGGGTGACCGGATCGGAACCTTTGCCGAAAGGATCGCAATTGCGGAAAAGGATATTGCGTTAAAGCCTGCAAGCCTAAGCATGGCAGAATCTGCATCTTTGCCGCTTGTGGCCCTCACCGCGTGGCAGGCGCTTGTGGATCGGGCGCAACTGACATCCGGTCAGCGCGTCCTTATTCATGCGGGTTCGGGCGGCGTGGGGACGGTGGCGATCCAACTTGCCAAACATCTTGGCGCCTATGTCGCAACGACAGTGGGGACGGCCAATGTCGATCTGGCCCACATGCTGGGCGCGGATGAAGTGATCGATTATCGCAAAGAGGCGTTCGATCAGCGGCTGAGCGGCTTTGATGTCGTTCTGCACACGCTGGATGCAGACATTCTCGAACGATCCCTTGATGTTTTGAAGCCAGGCGGCAAGCTGATTTCGATCTCTGGTCCACCCGACCCTGCCTTTGCCAAAGACATTGGCGCAAACTGGATCGTCCGGCAGGTCTTGCGGCTAACCAGTGCAAAAATCCGCCGCAAGGCACGGCAGCGCGGCATTGACTATAGTTTTCTGTTCATGCGGCCCGATGGCGGTCAGCTGGCCACAATCGCGGCCTTGGTTGATGCAAAGGCTATCCGCCCAATCATTGATCAGGAATTTGCCTTTGCCGATACGGCTTTGGCCGTTGATCGCTCAGCGTCCGGTCGGGCGCGGGGCAAAGTGATCATTCGCGTTGCACCGGATGCACCATCTGCATGACCACATCTGAACCAGCATCTATTCCGGTCGTAAGCACAGAAGCCGACGCGCGCACGGCCATGCTTCGCGATGGCCCCATTCTCAAGACGCTGATTCGCCTTAGCGTCCCCAACCTGATTGATTTATGCTCATCGGCAATCGTTTCGATTGCTGAAACAGCCTATGTCGGATCGCTGGGAGTTGCATCGCTGGGCGGGATTGCATTGGCTTTCCCTTTTTTCATGCTGATGCAAATGTTGTCAGCCGGGGCGATGGGCGGCACGGTATCGGGCGCAATTAGCCGCGCGCTGGGTGGCAACGATCCTGAACGGGCGCAGGCTCTCGCGCTTTGCGCTCTGGCGATTGGCCTCTTCCTTGGGTCTATATTCATGCTGGTCATCTTGCTGGGTGGACCTGCCCTATTCACACAGCTGGGTGGATCCGGCCGCGTTCTTGAAGAAGCTTTGGCCTTTTCCAGCATCGCCGCCTTTGCGATTATCCCGATCTGGGCCACCAACATGCTGGCATCGGTGGCGCGTGGATCAGGCAATATGACGCTGCCCGCCACGACATTATTGGTCGCCGGATTGGTGCAAGTCGCCATTGGCGGCACGCTGGGTTTGGGACTGGGGCCTGTACCACGCCTGGGAATGGCCGGTGTGGCCATCGGCCAGGTTGTTGCCTTTTGCGGCGCGGCAATGGTTCTGCTAATCTATCTATGCTCCGCCAGCGCGCGTTTATGCCTGCGATTTTCGATCTCCTTGCTGTCTGCAGCCCGATTTATCGAACTTTTGCGGGTGGGCGCGGTCGCTATGCTCTCGCCATTTCTATCCGTTTCGACGGTTCTGGTGCTGACCACATTGGTCGCCCGCTTTGGCCCTGAGGCCCTTGCCGGTTATGGCATTGGGGTCAGGTTTGAATTTCTGCTGATCCCCATCGCCTTTTCCATTGGTGTCGCCTGCGTCCCGATGGTGGGGACGGCCATTGGTACAGGCGATGTCATACGGGCACGCCATATAGCATGGACAGCCGGCGGCTTGGCCGGGTCGATTTTGGGGGTACTGGGCCTGTTGGTGGTTTTGATGCCCGACCTGTGGGTCGATATGTTCAGCGCCGATCCCACCGTCATGGCGACCGCCTATGCCTATATGCGCATCGCTGGCCTGACCTATGCCTTTTTCGGCTTGGGCCTGTGCCTCTATTTCGCATCACAAGGAGCAGGGCGCGTCGGCGGCGCGATAACCGCGCAGGCCCTGCGGCTTATCGTAGTCGTACTGGGTGGCTGGGCGTTGATCAATATGAACGCACCGTTGTGGATGGTGTTTGCCTTGTCCGCCTTTGCTATGCTTCCTATGGGCCTTGGCACAGCTCTGTTCATAAAATTGGCCAAATGGTAGCGGGCCGCTCCGTTATTGCTTGGTCACCGCATCGGTCAGCGCAATGGCCGAGAACGCAAAGCCCGACAGGGTTGAGATAAACCGTTGCAATTCCACCGCTGGCGCTGTCGAGACATAGATCACATCCTTGTCGCGAATGGCGAAATCCTGTGCGACAAAAAAGGCCGAAGCGTCAGACAGATCAAGGCGATAGACCACTGGCACCCGCCCCTCTTCGGTGCGCCGCGCGGTGGTGGCAATAGCGGGATCCATCGCCGCCGGGTCTTCTAGGCGAAAGATGAAGACACCGCGCAGGCTGGCACGATCATCGCGCAGTCCGCCAATCCGGCCCATGGCCTGTGCCAGCGAAATGCCCTTGCCCTCAAACGGCACTTCGGCATTGCGGGCCACCGCGCCCAAAGCGACAAAGGTAAAGGGCTGATGCGACACCGATACGATATCATCGGGGCGCATGCGGATATTTTGCTGAGGATCGGCAATAACGGCGTCCAGCGCCATCACCGCGCTGGTTGCGCCGCGCGTGACCTGAACTGTGGTCTGGGCCAGCGGA
>JBGSTI010000068.1:0-3089 GCA_041736605.1 Sphingomonadaceae bacterium | reverse complement strand
CGTCGGTTTTGCCGAGCAGATGCATCCCGAAGGCCAGCACCGATGCGGTCATCCCCGATCCGCAACTGGTCACCACCGGCTGATCCAGATTGACGCCAGCGGCGGTGAAAGCGGATTTCAGGTCATCGCCAGTTTTCCACGTGCCATCGGCGTTGAACAATTCGCTGTGCGGCAGGTTGCGTGATCCAGGAATGTGGCCTGCCGCCAGCCCGCGCGGATCGGCATCATCGCCGGTAAAGCGGCCAGCGGGGCGGGCATCGAGCACCTGTTCGGTCTTGCTGTGCAAATTGGCCAGCATATCGGCCTTGGTTCGCACATGCTTGTCATCGCGCCACACGGTGAAATGGCGGTGGCGCAGATTTTCCTTGCCTTGGGCCAGCGGACGTCCTTCCGCCTTCCATTTGGCAATGCCGCCATCCAGAATCGCGACATTATGCGCGCCAAACATGGTCAGCATGAACCACGCGCGCGCCGCGCTTTTCAGCGGGCTATCATCATAAAGCACGATGCGGCTGCCATCGCCAAGGCCCAGGCTTTGCATGCGGCTGGCAAATTTTTCGGCGTTGGGCAGGGTGTTTTCGACCGTCGCGTTGGGATCGACCAGTTCGCCCAAGTCCATAAATACCGCGCCGGGAATATGCCCAGCTTCATATTCTGCCGCCGCGTCGCGTCCGGCGTCAGGCAGGAATTTGGTGGCATCCACGATCCGCAGATCGCTTGCCCCCATTTCCTTGGCCAGCCAATCGGTTGATACCAATGCTTCCATGTTTCGCTCCTGCCTGCGATGGGTTGCCCGCGTTTTTGTGCGGTGCATCAGGAATTTGTAACGAAAGCAAACGAATGCGTCGAGGCGCTAATCAGGCCAGCCGGTCCAGAAAGTGCGCCGCCTGTTGCCGTAAAGCCGCATGTTGGGCGTCATCCATCCGCTGCCAGTTGCGCCACACCATCGCCATGCGCTGATTGCCGCGCACCAGATCCTCGTTGCGGGCGATGAAATCCCAGTAAAGCGCGTTGAATGGGCAGGCTTTTGGTCCGGTTTTCTGCTTCACATCATAACGGCAATTTTTGCAATAATCCGACATGCGGTCGATATAAGCGCCGCTGGCGGCATAGGGTTTGGACGCGAGCAGGCCGCCATCAGCAAACAACGCCATGCCAATGGTATTGGGTAGTTCCACCCATTCATAGGCATCGGCGTACACCTCAAGATACCAGCGATGCACCGCCTGCGGATCAATCCCCGCCAGCAGCGCAAAATTGCCGGTGATCATCAGCCGCTGGATATGATGGGCATAGGCATGATCCAGCGTCTGGCCAATCGCTTGCGACAGGCAATGCATGTCAGTTTGCCCGTCATAATAGAATTGCGGCAGGGGGCGATGGGCGTTCAACGCGTTGCGATGCGCGTAATCCGGCCCCTCGCGCCAATAGATGCCGCGCACATATTCGCGCCAGCCGATGATCTGGCGGATGAAGCCCTCTGCCGCGTTGATCGGCACCCGCCCGGCGCGATATTCCGCCTCGACCGCGCGGCATAAAGCCAGCGGGTCGATCATCCCGATATTGATATAGGGCGACAGGATTGAGTGCCACAGGAATGGCTGGCCGGTGACCATTGCGTCTTGATAATCGCCAAATTCGGGCAGGGCATGTTTGACGAAATGCGCCTGTTGCCGCGCTGCATCCTGCGGCGTCACGGCAAAGGCGAAGGCATCAAGGCTGCCGGGATGATCGGCAAAGCGCGTCGCGACCATTTCCAGAACGTCGCGCGTTATGGCGTCGGCTTCGAACCGCAACGGGCGCGGCATGGTCAGCAGGCCGCCGGGCGCAGGCTTGCGATTATCGGCGTCAAAATTCCACTGGTCTTCGGCAGGCTTGCCATTGCTTTCCATCAACAGTCCGGTTTCGCGGCGCATGTTGCGATAGAAAAATTCCATGCGCAGCGATTTGCGCCCCTCGGCCCATGCATCAAAGCGATCATGGCTGCACAAAAACCGGTCATCGGCGCAGATGGTGACGGGCAGGCCCAGACTGTCCTGCCACGCCTCGATCATATGGCGCACCCGCCATTCGCCTGGCTCGGTGATGCGGATCGCATCGGGCGCATGGCGGGCCAGCGCGCGCGCCAGTTCGCCATCGAAACTGCCGCTATTGGCCGGATCGTCGAGCTTTACATAATCAACGCGCCAGCCCTGTTCGCGCAGCAATTGGGCATGATGGCGCATGGCCGACAGGATGAAGGCAATCTTGGCCTTGTGATGGCGCACATATTTGGTCTCATCGGCCACCTCCATCATCAGGATGACGGCGCGGCTTTTGTCGACCCCGATCAGTGATGACAGCGACAGGCTGAGCTGATCGCCCAGCACCGGGATGAGCGTCAGGCCGCGTGACATCCTAGGCGGGCTGCGGCGCGACGATGATTGCGCGCTGGCTGATATCATCCTGGCTGCGCGGCCCCATATCAAGGCGGAACGGCCCTAATTTGCCGCTGGCCGCCTGACCGGTGGTACCGATGACATAGGCATGGGTGGTCACCAGCACATCATCATTGGGCCGCGCGAACATGCAGCGGAACCGGGCGATGGGCACAAACAGCGTCTGGCCCTGATGCTGGATGGGGTTGGTGGCGGTCAGCGGCAGCTTGAGCTGGCCCTTGAACACCGCGTCCGCGCCCGGTTCCAGCCTATCCAGATTGTGCAGCGCATCGACCGGCTGGCCATCCATGCCCAGCAATTCGTTCTGATCCCGCGATTTATGCGCACCGGTCAAATCGCCGCCAACAACGATGCGGGCCAGCGGTTCGGCGCTCATATTGCTGATGGTGATCGTGTAATCGACCAAGGCGTTCACCAGAGTTTGGCTGATTTTGGTCGCCTCCAGCTTGATGGCCAGCGGCGACACCATCGGCTCGCTGGGTAGAACCGGGCTGGGTTCGGTAGTTGGCGCTGGCGGCGGTGCGGGAGCCGCGGGAGGCGACATTACGGGCACCGGCGCAGGTGCAGGCTCTGGCGGCGGAACGGGTGCCTCCATGATCGGCGCCGGTTCCGCTTCGACAATTTCGGCCTCCGGCGCAGCACGCTTGGGTT
>JBGSTI010000066.1:0-2453 GCA_041736605.1 Sphingomonadaceae bacterium | reverse complement strand
ACCCTGAACTTGTTTCAGGGTCCATCCCGCCCAACATTCGCCGGGTGAAAAGGCGGGATGGATGCTGAAACAAGTTCAGCATGACGAAGGTTTGAATTACGGGAAGGGCTTAATCCGCCTTATCCCCCGCCTTAACCGCCTGATACGCCGCCAGCGCCCGTTCGCGCGCCGCCTTGTGGCCGATGATCTTGCGCGGATAGCCCTTTGGCCGCCGCCCAAATTCATCGGGATCGTGAATCGCGGGCGCATCCAGATCAGCGAGTTCGGGCACCCATTGCCGGATATAGGCGGCCGCGTCGAATTTCTCGGACTGGCTAAGCGGCGCCATGATCCGCACGAACATGTTGCTGTCAACGCCGGTGCCCGCCGTCCATTGCCAATTGGTGGCGTTGCTGGCCAGATCGGCATCGATCAGCGTGTCCCAAAACCATTGCTCGCCCACGCGCCAATCGACCAGCAGATGCTTTATCAGGAAACTGGCGGTGATCATCCGCACCCGGTTGTGCATCCACCCCGTCGCCCAAAGCTGGCGCATCCCGGCATCGACAATGGGATAGCGCGTGCGCCCCTGCTGCCACGCGGCGATATCGCGCGCGACCAATGGATCAGCGGGATCGCGCCATGGCATTGCATCAAAAGCATTGCGGGCATTGCGCGCGCCATAATCAGGGAATTGCGCGATGACATTTTGCGCATAATCGCGCCAGCCCAGTTCCTTGAGATATGTTTCGGGATAGGCCCCATCCGCCGTCAACCGGTGCCAGATCGTGGCGGGCGAGATTTCGCCAAAATGCAGATGCGGTGACAGGCGCGAGACCAGTTCCTTGGAGGGCAAATTGCGGCCATCCTCATATTTCCCGGCAATCCCTGCAAAACGCGCCAGCCGTTCCGCCGCGCCTGCCGATCCCGGCGTCCATTCAGCAAAGCCGGTGGCCCAATCGGGTTTGGTTGGCAGTAGCGCCCAATCGTCGAGACTATCGCTATCCGGCCATGATGCAGGTGCGTTGAGGCGGGTCGGCGCGGGCGTTGGCGCAGGCGGCGGCAATGTGGCGTTTAACGCCCGCCAGAACGGCGTGTAGATCTTGTACTGCCCGCCGCTGCCTGTGGTGATGCTGCCCGGCGGGGCGAGGTAATTGCCATCATGGCGGATCAGCGGGCAGGATTCGGGCAGCGCCTTGGCCAGATCGCGCTCTGCCATGCGCCACCAGGGTTCATAATGGCGCAGCGCATGGACCGCCGCCGCGCCCGTCTGCTGCGCCAGATCGGCCAGCACCTGCGCCGCTACCCCACGCCGCAGGATCAACCGTGAGCCCACGCTACGCAGTTCGGCATCCAGCGCGGTCAGGCTGTGATGCAACCACCAGCGCGATGCTCCGCCCATTTTGCGGTGTTTCGGGCTTTCATCATCCAGCACATAGACCGGGATCACCGGCGCGCCACTAGCCGCTGCGGCCTGAAACGCCGCCTGATCAGCCAGCCGTAAATCGCGGCGGAGCCATATGATATACGGGGCACTCATGGGGCTTTGGGCTTTACGATCAGCGAGAAATTGCCCCGGCTCAACGGATGCGGGAAACGCTGATCCGTCAGCGTCAGCGTGCCATCCGCGTCAAAACGCGCCACCGGCATGCGTGACCAGAACAGGAAAGCGCGGACCTGCGGATCGGATTGCGCAAATGCCGCCAGACGCAGATCGGCGGCGTTATGCGGCTGTGCTTTATCGAGCAGTGTCAGCCCCTTACCCACGGCATAGCTGCCGCTGCCCGCCATCACCGCATCGCGCCACATGATATCGCGCTGCCAAAACATCACCGGCACCGGGCTGGCCACCACCAGCAGATCGGGCAAGGTCACACCGGGCGACCGCTCTTGCTCACGCTGCTGCAACACCAGCCGCGCTGCACCCTCGGCTTGCCCTGTGATCAGGCCATTGGCGAGGATATAGGCGCCTATTGCGGCGAAACCGATCCAGGCCGGTCGCTGCCAATCGCCGCCCTTTCGCTCGCGCCGCAATGATGTCCATACCGCGATGATCAGAGTCGCCCATACCCAGATATCGATGATGAACAGCGTATCGCCATAGGCCCATTGGCTGGAAAATGGCTCCAGCAAGCGGATGCCATAATTGTTGAGCCAATCGAGCGCCGGGTGGCTGATCGTGCCGATATAGCATAAAGCCAACAACCAACCGCGATGGATCGGCAGGCGCTTGTCCGGCCTTTTGCCACGCCGCGTCTGCCAACTGTCAAAGGCGATCAGCAGGCCCCAAAGCAGCACGGGAAGCAACGCCAGCGCGATTGGCCCGTGCGTCAGGCCGCGCCGCATCGCCAGCGATTCAATGCCAAACACGGTGCACACCGCATCAATATCGGGCAGGTTGGCGGCAATTATCAAAGCGGGCATGGCCAGCCCCGTCTTGCGCTTCAGCCCCATCTGGCCCAGCACTGCGCCGG